>DRPN01000185.1 GCA_011374625.1 Bacteroidota bacterium | reverse complement strand
CTTTCCGGAAATGCCGATACTGATTTTGAGAAAATGATGGAAGTTATCGGAGAGAATTTCGGTTTGGGCAACGAGGAAAAGATCCCATTGGATGACAAAGACACCAAGCTTTTAAAAGACGCCTTTAACGCAAGTATGTATCCATCTGAAGGCGAAGACGTTGATCTTACTTATGGGAAATACGAGCCTCTGGCAACAGTAGTCATCAAAATGATGAGTGACAAAGCCGCTGTTGGCTGGACGACGCATGCCCACACCGGTGTAAATGTGCCCGTTTATGCTTTGGGTATAGGAGCAGAATATTTCTCATCCTATATTGACAATACAGATATTCCAAAATTTATTGAAGAAATTGTAATAGAAGGAGTACACTAAAAGTGTATGATACTAAGATGGATTTTTAATATCCACCTTTAACCCCAGTTCTTTCAATTGCTCATCCGCAATAACTGAGGGTGAGTCAATCATCACATCACGTCCGGCATTGTTTTTCGGGAAGGCAATGAAATCGCGGATGGAATCCTGTCCGGCAAACAGAGCCACTAACCGGTCGAAGCCCAGGGCGATACCACCATGGGGAGGGGCACCGTATTCAAAGGCATTCATTAAAAAACCAAACTGCTCCTGCGCTTCTTCATCGGTAAAACCAAGTACCTGAAACATTTTTTTCTGCAATTCGCGGTTGTGTATCCTGATGGATCCGCCACCGATTTCCACACCATTGATCACCAGGTCGTATGCATTGGCATTCACTTTCCCGGGGTCGGTGTCGAGCAGATGTTCGTGTTCCGGCTTCGGTGACGTGAACGGATGGTGCATAGCATGATAGCGGTTCGTTTCCTCGTTCCATTCCAGCAGAGGGAAATCAACAACCCAAAGCGGAACGAATACATTCGGGTTGCGAAGATTCAGTTGTTCACCCATTTCCAGACGTAATTCGCTTAGTTGTTTACGTGTTTTATCGGTTTCTCCGGCCATCACGAGTATCAGATCACCGGCACGGGCATCAAATTTATTTGCCCACACTTTCAGGTCTTCCTGTGAGAAAAACTTATCTACTGATGATTTAAAAGTGCCGTCTTCATTGTATTTTACGTATATAAGTCCATTGGCACCAACCTGCGGCCGTCTGACAAAATCAGTCAATTTATCGAGTTGCTTACGCGAATAATTAGCACAGCCTTCTGCTTTAATTCCTACCACCAGTTGAGCATCGTCAAACACTTTGAAACCTTTTCCCTGTGTTACATCGTTCAATTCAACAAACTCCATCCCAAAACGCATGTCGGGTTTGTCGCTGCCATATTTCTGCATTGCTTCAGCATAGGTTATATGTGGTAGTTTTTCAATGTTAACTCCTTTTATTTCCTTGAACAGATACCTCACCAGACCTTCAAAAGTGTTTAGAATATCTTGCTGTTCTACAAAAGCCATTTCGCAGTCGATCTGGGTAAATTCCGGTTGGCGGTCAGCTCGTAGATCTTCGTCACGGAAACACTTAACCAGTTGGAAATAACGATCGTAACCGGCCACCATCAGCAGTTGTTTAAATGTCTGCGGTGACTGTGGCAGGGCATAAAACTCTCCCTGGTGCATGCGTGAGGGTACTACAAAGTCACGTGCGCCTTCCGGTGTTGATTTGATCAGGTAAGGAGTTTCAATATCGATAAAGCCCTGACTATCGAGGTATTTTCTGGTTTCGAGTGATACCTGGTGACGCAGTTCCATGTTTTTTCTCAGCGGGTTTCTGCGCAGATCCAGATAGCGGTATTTCATACGCAACTCTTCTCCGCCATCGGTATTGTCCTCAATGGTGAATGGTGGTGTTTGCGAAGCATTTAATATGTTCAATTCCGTCAGATCGATTTCAATATCACCGGTAGGCATTTTTGGATTTTTCGATACTCTTTCTATCACTTTCCCGGTAGCCTGTAGCACAAACTCACGCCCAAGAGTTCGGGCTGTTTTAACTAACTCATCAGCCGAACGGCCTTCTTCCAGCAATAATTGGGTGATGCCGTAACGGTCGCGGAGATCGATCCATATCAGTCCTCCTTTATCACGGATCCGCTGGACCCATCCACTCAGTTTCACTTCTTTGTTCACGTCTTCTATCCGAAGCTCTCCGCAAGTGTGTGTACGTAACATAACGATCTGACTTTTACTAAAATTGATTTGGCTGCGAAAATACGAAAAAGCGGGGGAAATATTATCTTTGATAGTTAATATGCCGGTTAACTTCCCAAACAGTTATTTAGCTCCTTTATGTAGTAACTGTTACGCGGAGTGGCGCAGAGATAACGCAAAGTTTCGCAAAGAAAGAAGATATGATGATAAAAAATACTGCTGATTGTTTTTCCCCGTCCAAAATTGCCGGACTTACTCTGAAAAACCGAATCATCCGGGCAGGGTGTTTTGAAGGGATGTGCCAGAACGGACAGGTAACGGACAAACTTATTGAGCACCACCGCCAAGTGGCCGAAGGTGGTGTGGCCATGACAACCGTAGCTTATTGTTCGGTAAGTGAGGATGGAAGGGCTTTTGAACATGAATTATGGATGCGAAAAGAGATACTCCCTGACCTGATCAGGCTGACGGCAAGTGTGCATGCCGAAGGCGCTTCTGCCTCTATTCAGTTAGGCCATTGCGGGTTTTTTACCAATAAAAAAGTAATAGGCAAACAACCCATGGGCGCTTCTGCCAAATGGTGTACCTTCTGTATGTCGTACAGCCGAGAGATGACAGTACATGACATAGAAGAAAAAACAGATGATTTTATCCGTGCCGCCGAACTGGCCAAAGAAGCAGGATTCAATGCGGTAGAACTGCATGCCGGACACGGTTACCTGCTCAGTCAGTTTTTGTCGCCCTGGACCAATAAACGGAAGGATAAATTTGGCGGTAGTCTGGAAAACCGCCTCCGGTTTCCAATGATGGTAATTGAAGGTGTAAAAAAAGCTGTCGGTAGTGATTTTCCGGTATTGGTAAAAATGAACCAGTTGGACGGTATGTCAGGAGGAATTAGTATCACAGAAGCCTTAAAAATTGCCAAAGAATTTGAAAAAGCAGGAGCCGATGCCCTGATTCCTAGTGCCGGATTTACCTCTAAGGTGCCTTTTTTAATGCTGCGTGGCAATCTGCCAGTCAAAGAAATGAGTGAGAACCAGCCAAGCCTGCTGAACCGTATCGGGCTGAAATTATTCGGAAGGTTTATGGTGCCTGAGCATCCTTATGAACCGTTGTTTTTATTTGAAGGTGCCAAAAGAATAAAGGAGGCGGTTAATATTCCTGTTATTTACATCGGCGGTGCCGATTCTCTGGCGGGCATCCAAAAACTCATGGATACCGGTTTTGAATTTGTACAGGTGGGACGAGCCACCATCCAGGATCCTGATTTTGTAAAAAAATTACAGTCAGGCGAACTTACCGAATCGCCATGTGATCACTGCAACCGATGCGTGGCAGCTATGGATGCAGGAGGTGTGTATTGTGTATCGAATGAGGTGGGGTTTATGTAAACCCCTCCGTCCTGCGGACACCTCCCCTTTGCAGGGGAGAAGTGGTTGTGATTATTATTTAAATCCGGGGGGCTATCATTCCCATTAAGGTTAAATCACAATTTATTACAAGAAATAAGATTTTGTGGTTAATTCAGCTCTCCTCCTTGCAAAGGAGGAGAATATCTGCGCTTAAACAGCTAGCTGTTTAAGCGCAGATAAGAGGTGGTCAGAAAGGCCACCACTCTTGTAAAAAAGAAAATAATGATAAGAATTCTCTAACTTTGTTACCATGTCTAGACAACATATCTTCAATAAAAAGCCACTAAAAAGTTTCCGAAAAAAGTTACGAAATAACCTTACGCCTGCTGAGGCTGTTTTATGGAAAGCATTGCAAAAAAGACAACTGGCCGGAAAAAAATTCAGAAGACAACATAGCAATGGAAAATATATTGTTGATTTTTATTGCCCCGCTGAAAAGCTAGTTGTAGAACTGGATGGTGCAGGACATTATACACCTGAAGGCAGTAACTATGATGAAAGAAGAGATAAATACATAAAAGATTTAGAAATTAAGGTGTTACGTTTTGAGAATAGAGAGGTGTTTGATAATCTGGAGGCTGTTTTGGAGGTTATAAAAAATAGCTTTAAGAAATAAATAAAATACTCCCCCCGTCAAACAGCGGGCCGTCATACAGCTCAATAATTTTCATATCCTGCACAAAATCTTTAATTTTTCGGCCTTCCGGAAAATAATCCAGATTGCCAATAAAGAATAATTTGTCCTGCCATACACCGCAGGTTCCTCCAATAAAACCGTGCTTGAAACCGGGTAATAAAATCCCAGTGGGCTCCACGAACAAAATTTCCAGATCATACTGTTGTAATGTCTTTTCAATTCCCTTGTCGGATGTGATAAAACGGTTACCAGGTAATGGGACCAGACCGCAACGCGTATATCCCTGGTTCACATGGATAATTTCTCTGCTTTCTGCCTGTTCTTTTATCCGGCGATCTGTAAGTTGGGTATTACAGATAATATAATCAGATGTAACCACGGAATTGTAACCGGCGGTGTCGGGATACGAATTTCCCACCGATTGTTCTCCTTCCAGACACACAACTTCAAGTCTTTTCAGTTTTATTTTCATTTCTTCTGAAATGTTCGGCGCCACAACCAAATGGTCATTTACCAGACAGAAAAAAATATCGGGGTGAGCCGAAATGGCAGAATAAGTTACTTCCTGAGGTTCCAGCCAGAGTACTTCTCCGTAACCATTAAGCTTCTCTTTGGCTTGCCCGGGAATACGCTGGTCGGCAATGATGTACATAGGGATAACGGCTTTGGATATACGGTCAAAGATAAATTTTTATAAAGAATTATGGCATACCGTTGAATCATATTATCTTTGAGGAACAGGAAAAAGAGAAATAATGAAACAAAAACCGAAAGATCTGTTCGTCATACTGTTTATCTACCTGCTAGCGCTTGGGGCAGCGGTGCTGACGTTAAAATATGCACCCATACCTGATATGTTGTGGAAGACAGCCCTTGCTGATCTAGTGGCCATGGTTGTAGTTTTCGTCTTCAGTATGATCTACAACAATTCCAGTGTTTACGACCCTTTTTGGAGTGCAGCACCAGCCTTTATTGTTTTATATTGGTTGTTGCAGGCGGGCGAATCCTGTTTTTTATACAAAGCTATATGGATCCTGATCGTGTTGTGGGGTGTGCAATTAACACGGAACTGGATTTTGAGGTGGGACGGTATGCAGGATGAAGATTGGCGGTATGTCAACATCCGGAAAAAAACAGGCAGTTTTTACTGGGTGACCAGCTTTTTTGGCATCCATCTCTTTCCGACGGTTTTGGTATTCATGGGATTAGTACCTGTTTATTACATCTTGTTGTCAGAAGTCTCCTGGCTCGATTCGTGGCTGGCCGTAATAGCCTTTGTATTTACGCTGAATGCCATTCTTATCGAAAAATCAGCTGATGACCAGTTGAGGCGGTTTCTCAAAAACAGAAAACACGAAAATGAAAGTTTTCAATCGGGTTTATGGATATTTTTAAAATACCCGAATTATCTTGGTGAAATGGCCTTCTGGTGGGGTTTGTATCTGTTTGCTCTTTCCGTTGACCGCTCCTTATGGTGGACAGTGTTCGGCCCCGCTGCCATAACCCTGATGTTTCTGTTGATAAGCATTCCGATGATGCGTAAGCGGCTTACACGAAAAATTCCTTAAAAAATTGCAAATGCATACATCAAAATGGAATCTGGAAGGGGAAATTGCTCTTATAACCGGCAGTACAAAAGGTATTGGTAAGGCTATTGCGGATGAGTTTGTCCATCTGAAAGCAGGAATATTTATTGTAGCTCGCGATCAGAAAATGATTGATGAGCAGGTAAGAGACTACCGCGGTAAAGGCCATAATGCGTGGGGAATTAAGGCTGATGTTACAAAAAAAAATGATCGCAGGAAGATATTCGAACAAATTGAGAAAGAAACCGGAAAACTGGATATAGTGGTGAATAATGTAGGTATCAACATCCGGAAAAAAACGGTTACCTATACTGAAGACGAATACCTGCAAATCATCAATACCAACATGCATGCGGCTTTTGATATCTGTCAACGGGCATATCCTCTGTTAAAACAATCAGAAGACGGTGCGCTGGTCAATGTGGTTTCTACGGCCGGACTGACGCATGTGCGCACCGGGGCTCCTTACGGTATGAGCAAAGCGGCTTTGGTACAACTTACGCGTAACCTGGCCGGAGAGTGGGCTTCTGACGGAATCCGAGTGAATGCGGTAGCTCCGTGGTATACCAAAACGCCACTGGTAGAAAAACTGCTGGAAGATAAAGATTATCTGAACAATATTCTGGAACGAACTCCCCTCGGACGAATTGCCGAACCGCAGGAAGTAGCAACAGCTGTAGCCTTTTTATGCATGCCTGCTGCTTCTTACATAACTGGCGAATGCCTGGTAGTTGACGGTGGATTCCTGATTAACGGATTTTAATATGACAGAGCGAAAAGACATACCGGTGTTTGATTTTGTAACGAGGATACATGACCTGTGGTGGAATACATGGTTTTTGCTTACCAGCGGAGATTTTGAAAAAGGCCATTACAACACGATGACAGTTGCCTGGGGTTATTTCGGAGTGATGTGGAGCAAACCCATGGCTGTTGTTGTGGTACGACCAACCCGTTTCACCTTCGAATTCATGGAGAAATACGATACGTTCACATTGACGGCTTTTGATAATAAGTATAAAAAGGACCTGAATCTGCTGGGAACCAAATCAGGCCGTGACGGAGATAAAATTGCTGAAACCGGACTTACGGTCGTGCCGTCTGTAACAGTTGCTGCACCGGCATTTAAAGAAGCGGAACTGATCATCGAATGCAAAAAAGCTTACTGGGACGATTTCAAGCCGGAGAATTTTCTGGACTCCGGGATTCACGAAAAATATCCGCTGAAAGATTATCACCGGATGTACTTTGGAGAAGTAATAGCCATTTCAGGAAT
>DRPN01000137.1 GCA_011374625.1 Bacteroidota bacterium | reverse complement strand
TGATAACGTGACACGAAACGGAAAAAATATCATTGCTTCGTTTCAGCCTGAACAGAAGCACAGGATTCTGCTGATGTCGCACTGGGATTCGCGCCCCTTTGCCGACCATGATCCCGATCCTTCAAAACACCGCACTCCCATTGATGCTGCCAACGATGGCGCCAGTGGCGTGGGCGTATTACTGGAAGCAGCCCGGCATTTCAGTCAGCAACACCCGGATGCAGGTGTGGATATTGTATTGTTCGATCTTGAAGATTGGGGACCACCTACAGACCTGGAATTGTATAATGACGAATACTGGGGGCTGGGCTCGCAATACTGGTCGAAAAATCCGCATGTTTTGGGGTATGAAGCTTCATTTGGCATCTTGCTGGATATGGTGGGGGTCACTGATCCGAAGTTCAAAAAAGAATATTTTTCACTCCAGTATGCACAGTTTGTGGTTGATATGGTTTGGGAACGGGCTTACGGTCTGGGCTATCGTGATTATTTTTTAGACGAAGAAGGCACAGCCATCAACGATGACCATGTGTACGTGAACAGATATGCCCGGATACCTTCGATTGACATCATACATCTTGATCCGGCTTCTTCAAACAGAAGTTTTTTCGAATACTGGCATACAACGAAAGACAATATGGAGCATCTTGATAAAAGAAGCCTGGGAATAACCGGTGAAGTGATTTTAGATGTGGTTTACCACCAATAATAGTTCCCCTATCCCGGTATAAAATCCGGGATTGTTATTTTTTAATAAGAACAAGGTGTTTTATTAAAAAGGTGTAATTGTCAGTCCCATTGAAACTGGTGCCATTGCAGGACCTTTCCCTTTTTCAAATATATCAGAGATCTGGTAATAGCCATACAGGGTAACAAATTTATATCCAATTCGGAAAGTTGCTCCGTATGACCATTTTTGAAGCTGGCGTATCGTTTTTGTTTTTTCTTTCACCATAATCTGTTCGTCATAGCGATCACCTTTATATTTTTGCTTGCTGTCGATCAAATAACCTACTTTAAAGCCCGGGACGATCTTAAGGCCGTTCTTCCATCTCAGCTTTATTTCAACGGGCAAATCAATATATGTAAGATTGATTTTGGCTTTTCTGTACTCCACATCTCTTGGTATGGAAACAAATTTTATCGTATCATCTTTAATATCATCAATAAGCGAATTGGAGTACATGTTGTGATTCCTTATACCCAGCCCGATAGCAAAAGAAGCCAGTTCTTTTTTTCCGATCTGCATGTTGTATTGCATAAATCCGGTAGCCCCTTGCTGAATGGTTCTTAATTTAAAAGACTCATCCATAAACGGCTCTTCCTTGCTATACATCCAGATGTCGTTAAATATATCAACACCTACGGTGAACTTTCGCTTGGCACTTTCGCTGATCACTTGAGAGAATGAATCAAAACTGGTAAGAGCTAAAAGTACGGTTATAAAAAAAAGATACGTTCGTTTCATCGTGTTTATATTTTATTCCTGTTCCGTGCGCAAAGATAGTATTTGAAATGACAAAATACCGAACTATTTCTTCAGCAATTCATCAAGTATTCGTTCCATTTTCCCCGAGTTCCACCTGGCAGCTCCTTTTTTACTGATAACTACCTTCCCGTCCCTGCCAATAACAAATGTGGCGGGGATACTTTCCGAAGCAAAATCAAATGGGGCGTTCCTGCTAAAATAAAAAGGAAGGTTGTTATACTCATGCTTGCCGGCGAAATCCTTTACTTTATCAGGCTGCTCACTGGTTACCAAAACAAAATGGACTTCATCTTTATATGTTTCGTATAATTCTTTAATCCCGGGAAGTTCACCGATACAGGGTGGACACCAGGTTGCCCAGAAGTTCAGAAATACAGGTTTGTCCAGCAATTCGTCCAGCATTACTACATTCCCTTGTATATCATATACCTGCCAACTGCGCGCTTCATCACTAATTTGAAACCGGCTGCCGGCGGATAATTCAGATGGGGGTAAGGCCGTAATTCTTGTAAGCCACGAAGAAACCTCCTTCCGTGTTCCCGGAATAATCAGCAGGATGATAAAGACAATAAAGATAACGTCGGTGAAAATACTGAACGGTTTTTTCTTTTTAAGATAGTTTTTCAGGTAATTTTTAAGTGAAAAAGCCATAGGTTGCGACAGGGGTTTCAGTTATAGTTGTTACGGTTTGGTAAGTTGCGCCCTTCTGTCCAGCAATTCATCTATTTGCTCGGCCGTAAGATTCGGGTCTTTCAGCATTTTATCAATTTTTTCAATATCGCTTTCGGAAGAGTCAATTTCAACAACCGGTATTTCTTCTTCGGCTTCAATAAAATCAAACTCTTCTCCCAGCTCTTCCCGAAGTTGTTTTACCAGTGTCCGTACCATTTCTTTTACGGGCTCACCAAACTGCCCCTGTAACTGGTAAGCTATCTGGTCTTTCATTTCCTCGTAATTATTAAAAAAGAACTGAAACTGCTGCAGCATCTGCTTGTCAACACCCGGAATATCGTCCATCGACTTCTCCTCCACCAGCTTTTTAAACAGCCTGAAGAGTTCGTCTAAATCGTGTCTGAATTTTTCGTCTTCCATGATACCTGCAAAATTATGTATAATTTAATTTTCACCTCGTTTTGTTAACGGTTATTAACAAACTAAATTATACATATCAAAAATTAAACCAGGCTTTTGTTTCTTTTGAGAATACCATTTACAATAGAGATTAACAGGAGGGAAATGCTGATAAATACAGACACACGGGCAATATAGTCACCATTTTTAACATAATATGTCAATTTGTCGTTAATATTGATCTGCTGACTGATCACCGCAGGTTTCCAATATGCTGTTTTTTGAAAGACATCACCGCGTTGATTGATAAATGCCGAAATTCCGGTATTTGCCGACCGGGCAATACTTCTGCGTGTTTCAATGGCTCTCAGTACTGAAAACAGGAAGTGCTGCCGGTGGCCGGGGGTGTTGCCCCACCATCCGTCGTTGGTAATCACAAAGACGAGACCGGCTCCCTCGTTGATAGCATGTGCTACAAATTCGCCATAAACTGATTCGTAACATATAACAGATGCTATTTTACGGTTTTGCTGGTCCGTCAAAACAAAAATTTCGTTGTCGGTTCCCAGCGAGCCTACAGTACCCCCTAAATCAATGGCCAGATTTTCAAGCGGTTTTAAGATTCCCCACGAAGGCATATTTTCAACGCCCGGAGTGAGTTTCGATTTGTGGTAGAGTTGTATTGGGGAAGCTGTATCAATTAAAAGGGCTGTATTGTATGCGTAATAATAATTATCACTATTGGAAAACCGTCGGGCAGCATGGCTTCGCTTCTCGCTTTTTTTAATTTCCCGGTAGGTAGAGGCACCTATTACAATGGATAACTGCGGATGTTCTGCTGCATATTGTTTGAGTCTGCGGATGAGTGGCGACCACTCTATATGGCTTTCCCAGATAGTGTTGCTTCCACCGTACAATGTTGATTCGGGAAACACCAGAAAGTCGGTGGTTTCGGTCACTTTCCGATCAGCCAGTGCCAGGTTTTTCTCCAGCAATGCCATCGGATCCTTATCGTATTGCTCGTTGTAAGGGTCTGTGTTGGGTTGTACTACAACCACTTCCACCGGGTCTTCCTGCTCGTGGTAAGTGTCATACATTATAAACGAAATAACGATAGGAACAAACATCAGAAGGACAAGTGAAACACGGTGTACATTCAGCTGTATGCCGCTTTTCTGCTTAAACCCCATCTCGAGAATATGGTAAGCCACAATATTTATTATAATTACCCAGGCAGTGCCGCCCATTGTTCCTGTGTATTCGTACCACTGGATCCATTTCGGTGTGGAAGCAAACACATTGCCGAGGTTCAGCCATGACCAGGTTAGTTCCCAGTTCATGTGAAAATATTCCCAGCTGATCCAATAAAATAAAAGAATGAAAAAACCAGTGCGGTTTTGCGAGAACCATATTTTACTCCGGTGGAAAAGATAAAAAACTACCGCAACAAAAAGAGAGTTCAAAGCAATGGCCAATATCGATCCTACATCGGTTGAATACCAGATCCACCAGGTAGTTAAAGCGTTCCAGATAAAAAACGAAAGCCATGCATACCAAAACATGCCTTTTTTTTTCGTGTCACCCAGGTATTGCTGAATGAATAACAGAGGGACGAAGGCAACAAAAATCAGTGGTGCCAGGCCGTGTTCAGGCCACGAAGCTGCAAATAAAAGTCCGCTCAAGACCGATAATAACAGTAAATGGAGCCTTTTCATGGTTATGCAGTAGTTGAAGCGCTAATTTAATTGAATTATCTTTACGTTGACGCTGTTGTTAATCTCAGACGGAAAGATTTCGTTCCAGAAAAGAATTGACCTTATCCCAGAATCCATTTTCGTGATGGCAATCCGAATGCCCTCTGCCGGGCAGACTCCATAGATGAACTTTATCATCAATTCCTGCACGGTACAGTTTTTCTGCCTGTTCGAAAGGTACGGTTACATCATTTTTACCGTGGATCAACAGGATAGAAGCGCGGGATTTCCGGATATGCTTACAGGGAGCAATATCGGAAAACTTAAAACCGACCTTATTCTCCAGGTAGCGGAGTGTCAGCCAAATGAATGGTGAAGGAATGTGATGGTCCTTAAGTTGTTTCACCATAACTTCTTCGGGGTTGGCAAAAGCGCCGACGGTGATAACGGCCCTGATACGCTCATCGTGTGCCGCTGCATGAATGGAAGCTGCTCCCCCAATGGAAAGCCCTATAAGGCCTAAACGGTCGTTATGGATAAGACCTTTTTCAAGACCATAATCAATCACCGACCGGATGTCTTCTGAAAATTTCAGCATCGTGGAGAAATCGTCCTTGTCGCTGCTGCCGTGGTTTCTTGAATCGAAAGCAATCAGATTATATCCAGTTTCATGTAAATTTCGGATATATGGCATCATTCTGCTGGCATTTCTTCCCCAGCCATGAATCAGAATAATGGTAGGTGCTGTTTTTTTACCGGGGATCCACCAGCCATTAAGGGTTGTATTATTGGTTGCCGGAATATGTATTTCTTCGAATGGAATATCAAAATCGTCCGGGGTTTTGTCGTGCTGCCTCACCGGATTTTTAAATGATTTTGTGATCATCAGGAACAATACCAGTAAAGCCGCTAACAGAAATAAGAATATCCAGATAAATATCATGGTCATATGTTTAATACAAAAAGTCGTTATACGGGTACCTGATCACATGTACTTCACGAACATGTTTGTAAAGCAGGTTTTTAAAAGCGTCAAAATTTTCTCTGGTTTTGGCCGACAGGAAGATGCACGGATGGTTGTCTTTCGCCATCCAGCTTGTTTTTAGTTCTTCCAGGCTAATATTTTCTTTGGTAACCGGAGTCAGATCGTCTTCCTCTTTTTCGACGAACGTATAAGCATCTACTTTGTTGAACGCCATGATGACCGGTTTGTCGGCAGCACCGATTTCAGCCAACGTTTCGTTAACGGTTTTTATCTGGTCTTCGAATTCGGGATGGGAGATATCGACCACATGCACAAGGATGTCCGATTCGCGCACTTCGTCAAGAGTTGATTTGAATGATTCCACCAGACCGTGCGGAAGTTTACGGATAAACCCAACCGTATCTGAAAGTAAAAACGGCAGGTTTTCAATCACCACTTTTCTGACGGTTGTATCAAGCGTAGCAAACAGTTTGTTTTCGGCAAAAATATCGGATCTACTGATGAGATTCATCAAAGTGGATTTCCCAACATTGGTGTAACCTACAAGCGCCACCCGTACCAGTTTTCCTCTGTTTTTACGCTGTGTGGCTTTTTGTTTATCGATTTGTACCAGTTTCTTTTTGAGCAGGGCAATTTTATCACGGATGATCCGGCGGTCGGTTTCAATTTCAGTCTCTCCCGGTCCGCGCAGGCCGATACCTCCCCGTTGCCGTTCAAGGTGCGTCCACATACGCGTTAGTCGGGGTAATAAATACTGATATTGAGCCAGCTCCACCTGCACTTTGGCATGGGCTGTCTGAGCCCGTTTGGCAAAAATGTCAAGAATCAGGTTGGTGCGGTCAAGTATTTTACATTCGAGCATTTTTTCCAGGTTACGGATCTGGGAAGGCCCCAGCTCATCATCAAACACCACCAGGTCAATTTCAGCCGCTTTTACATACTGCCTGATTTCTTCCAGCTTGCCGCTCCCAACAAAGGTTTTGGAATTTGCAGTGGACAATGCCTGTAGAAAACGTGTTTCAACCACACCTCCTGCCGTCTGTACCAAAAAAGCCAGTTCGTCCAGATATTCTTCGGCTTTCTTTCTGTCAATATCTGCCGTGATCAGGCCGACAAGGACGGCTCTTTCCGGCTGATGTTTCAGGCTGTTCTCTTTTTTTTCAAGCATATTTCTGTTTCAAGCGTTTTACTTGAAATGTTGTTAATTTTTTTCGTTTTTCAGCCGAGGACGCCTGAAGCGGGAATTAATAAATTTTTCTGAAACCGATAATTTCGCGTACGCCCCTCACCGTGGGAACACCGCTGGCCCTGGCCTTTTCGGCACCCATTTCAATGACGTTATTTACATAATCTGTATCAGCAGTAAGTTCTATGATCCGCTCACGGAATGGTCCGGTGAACGCAATAATGTCTTCGGCCAGCTGTTTCTTCAGATCGCCGTATCGGATCGTGCATTTGTTGTACTGATCATCGAAATATTCAACCGTATCCGGTTTTGAAACCACGGCCATCAGGTCAAACAGGTTCTGAATAGGTTCCGGTTTGGTCTGGTTCATTTCTGTCGGGCCGGCATCCGTAACCGCCCGCATTACTTTCTTGCGGATGGACGCCGGATCTTCGGCAAGGAATACGGCATTGCCTTCACCTTCCGATTTGCCCATCTTACCAGAGCCGTCCAGTCCCGGAATTTTTACCAGTTTATCGCTAAAGTTAAAGGCCCGCGGTATGGGGAAAAAGTCTGTTTTGTACATCCGGTTGAAACGACGGGCAAAGGTGCGGGTCATCTCAAGGTGCTGCTCCTGATCTTTACCAACCGGCACCAGATGTGACCTGTGAAT
>DRPN01000019.1 GCA_011374625.1 Bacteroidota bacterium | reverse complement strand
GTGGTGAAGGCGATCGCATCCCTGCCTATGCCCGTCGCGTTGTTCAGGACCCGGATACGCTGATTTTTAATGCTCAGGTCTGGTCCCCGCCGGATCCGTATCACTGGAAATGTAAGGATTTTCAGTCTCCGCCGGACCCGATATTGGTTTACGAAGTCCATGTGGGCATGGCCCAGGAAGAAGAGAAAATCGGCTCTTATAGAGAATTTACCACACGGATACTTCCGCGTATTGTGGTGAGCGGCTACAATACACTGCAATTAATGGCGATCCAGGAGCATCCTTACTACGGTTCTTTTGGCTACCAGGTTTCGAACTTTTTTGCTGCTTCTTCCCGGTTCGGAACACCGGAGAAGTTTAAAGAGCTTATCGACACGGCTCACGCCGCCGGTCTGAGGGTAATCATGGACCTGGTCCACTCACACGGGGTTTCCAACGAGGTGGAGGGGTTGAGCAGATTCGACGGCACCCGGTATCAATACTTTCATGAAGGACCACGCGGTATTCACCAAGCCTGGGATTCCAGGTGTTTTGACTACGGAAAGAACCCGGTTCTTCATTTCCTTCTTTCCAACTGCCGTTTCTGGCTGGATGAATATCATTTGGACGGCTTCCGTTTTGACGGAGTCACCAGTATGCTTTACATGGATCACGGCCTGGAAAAAGCATTTACTTCCTACGACGACTACTTTAACCACAACGTGGACGAAGATGCCCTTACCTATCTGGCACTTGCAAATAAAGTTATCCATGATGTTCGCCCTGATGCGGTTACCATCGGGGAAGATATCAGCGGAATGCCTGGGCTGGCCGTTCCGATTTCATCCGGTGGCATGGGATTTGATTATCGTTTTGCCATGGGAGTTCCCGACAACTGGATACGACTTGTCAAAGATACACCGGATGAAAAATGGCATATGGAACAGCTTTGGTATGAATTGACCAACCGGAGAAAGGATGAAAAAACCATTAGTTACACCGAGTCCCACGACCAGGCCCTGGTAGGCGATAAGACGATTATCTTCCGTTTAATTGATAGGGATATATATGATCACATGCAGGTGGGTGATGATAACCATACCGTGGCCCGAGGAATGGCTCTGCATAAAATGATCCGACTCATCACCCTGGCCACGGCGGGTAATGGCTATCTCAATTTCATGGGTAATGAATTCGGACATCCCGAATGGATCGACTTTCCGCGTGAAGGGAATAACTGGTCTTACAGATATGCCCGACGCCAATGGCATCTGGTGGATGACGAAAATTTGAAATATCAATTTCTTGCCCGTTTTGATCGAGACATGATATCTCTATCCAAGGATCATCAGCTTCTGGAATCAGCAGAAATACGTCTTGTTTACGAGCATTCGGACAACAAAATCATTATATTTGAAAGAGCAGGACTTCTATTCATTTTCAACTTTCATTCCGAACGCTCGTATTCGGATTATCGCTTCGAGGCGCCGCCTGGAAAATACCGAATGATTTTCAACAGTGATGCGCCGAAATATGGGGGTTACAACCGTTTGCACCAGGATCAACATCATCTGACCCTGTTGGACACTTCAATGAACCATCCACGTAATATCCTCAGCCTATATCTTCCTACCCGCACGGCACTGGTCCTTCAACCTGCCTCCTCCGGCTGTAATGAATTGGGACATCCTTAAAGAAGAAGTGGTTTTACCTCGAATGCAGACCAAAATACATATCGGAACCTCCGGCTGGAACTATGATCACTGGAAAGAAGTATTTTATGAGAAGAGCTGTCCCAAGTCGGATTGGTTGAAATTTTACTCAAAACACTTTAACAGCATTGAAGTGAACGCGACCTTCTACCGTTCCATGTCTCACAAAACTTACGAAACCTGGAGGGAAAAAACACCGAAGGGGTTTATTTGGTCGGTGAAAGCCAACCGTTATATTACCCATATCAACAGACTAAAGAATATTGCAGAACCCTTAAAAAAGTTTTTTGGCGAGTTGACGGGATTAAAGGAAAAACTTGGGGCCATTCTTTTCCAGCTCCCGCCCACACTGACCTTTGAAAAGGAAGTTTTTGATGCATTTTGCAGCCTGATTCCAAGAAATAAGTGCGTTGCTATAGAGGCAAGACACTCCAGTTGGGTGGAAGAAAAGGCGCTATCTTCTTTAAAAAAACATAATATTGCCTGGTGTATTTCAGATACTGCGGGACGCTACCCCTATCTTGAATCAATAACATCTAATTTTATCTATATTCGTCTGCACGGATCACAAAAACTATATGAGTCCGAATACTCAGAAAACGAAATTAAGAACTGGGCTGAAAAGATAAAAACATGGGATATGGATACGTATGTTTATTTTGATAACGATGCCATGGGGCATGCACCTAAAAATGCTCTGAGACTCCAAGAACTCCTGACTTGATTATTTTTTATGACGGTTCCATCCTATCTTATCCGTTTTTATCCCGACTGCATGGGATAAGCTCCCGCTTCCTAGTGTTCCCCACCATCAAAATGAAGCCTTCCCTCCATAGACAGAGTGAACCCTAAAGTTGCATAAACAACATGGCTAAAGGGGGATCAACTATTCGAATTTCAGACAAAAGTCATAAAAATGCTTCCCTTTTTGATTTCGAACCCTTGGTGAATTCAAAGGATAGGGTCTATTTGATGCCATGTTGTTTATGCAACGTTAGGATGAATTACACTTTGATAATAAATAATAAAAATAAGAATAATAAATATGTAAAGGAGATAGGCAATGGCAGCAAATTTTCAAATTTTATCTTATAAAACCAGAGACAGTCTTCATCTGAAACTGAATGGTGATTTTGATGGAACTTCGGCATATGAATTGATCAATACTATCAAAGATAATGGAACCAATTTTTATCAAATCTTTATTGATACGAATAATCTTAGAACCGTCTATGCATTTGGCAGGAATGTGTTGCAAAAGAACTTTGGCGACTTAAATAAACTCAGCAACCTAATTTTTATCGGAGAAAATGAACGCTATTTAGCACATTATTAGAAGCAAGTGTAATTATTGACACAGCGGTTTAAGGATCATTTGTAACCGTTCACGTATTTTTTGAAATCCCAAATTCCAGGGGCCAAAGATTATTTAAATCCCAAATCTCAAGCATCAAATTCCAAAAACCACGCCAAAGGGAGGCAAGAACCTGAAAACCAGGGCAGAATTATATATTCTGTTCTCCATAAACATTGTGGGATTGAAAAAAATATTTGATTTCAGTGCGGGATAACTCCCTATATCTTTAGTATATTTTCCTATACAAATAAGCACTTTATCCTATAGACTTGTTTTTTAAAATTTATAATCGTTCTTTTGTAGCAATATATTTTTATCTATGATATTTATGATTACAGGAAAATTAAAAGCCTGATTCAAAATGATATATAATCTGTTAGAATAAAATAAAAAAGATCATAAAAGCCAAATTCAGGGGGTAACCCTATGTGATAGATAAAGGCTCATATACAGTATATAAACTGTGTCAAAGTATGGGCCTTTTCGTTTTTTTTTCTGTTGGGGAATTATTTATCAATGACTGAGAGAGAATCAACTTGGAATTATTATGAGCAAACGACTCAGGAAAGGCGAATTAGAAGCCACCCAGCGGACAGTAAAGTTTTTCGAGACGCTGCTGCGTGCTTCGGCCGACGGTATCGTGATTACGGACTCGACCCATACTATTATCGTGGTCAATGAGACCTTCTGCACATTCTTTGGACGGCAGTGGCGCGATGTAGTAGAAACCAGTATGTTCATCTGGCTTGAACAACTCAATGCCAATGCTTTGACCCGTTGGTCTGAGCTGGAAAAGAAGGTTCGCCTCCAAGGTTTTTGCCGTAATGCCAAGTTTGAGATGACAACAAAGGACAAAGTGAGCCATTTCACTGTCAATGCTTCTCTCCTTGAACGAGTTGCGGATGAGGACCTGCGTATTATCATCAGCATCTGGCACGACGTTACAGAATATAAGCAGACGGAGGAGGCACTGAGAAAAAGCGCAGAGAAATACCGAACCCTTCTGGAAATTACATCGGAAGGATGCTGGCTGATAAATCCCGAACTAAAAACTATCGAAGTTAACGAGTCCCTTTGCAAAATGTTTGGATACAGTCAAGATGAGATGCTTGGCAAAACACCTTTTGACTTCGCAGATGATGAAAACCGAAAGATTTTGATTGAGCAAACCTCAAAAATATCTACCACAGCCCATCGCAGTTATGAAATTACCCTGAAAAAAAAGAACGGTGAAGACCTGCCAACATATTTTAATGCCACAACAATCAGGGATGAATCGGGCGAGGTGCTGGGCGCCTTTGCATTGATTACTGATATTACCGAAAAAAAGCAAATGGAAGAAGCACTGCGAAAGAGTGAGGAACGCTTCCGTACAACTTTTTACAACGCGGCGATTGGAATGGCTTTAATGGCGAACGATGGTTACTTTATGAAAGTTAATCATGCACTGTGCAGAATTCTTGGCTATTCTGAGGAAGAACTATTGGGTAAGACTTGGGTAGAAATTACCAACCCGGATGACCTGCCCGGCTGTTATGATTGGTTAAAACGGGTAAAAGCTGGCTCGCAAAGTTCCTATGAAAAGCGATTCATCCACAAACTCGGGCACTTGGTGTGGATTGAGGTAAGTTCATCTCTGCTTCGCGATTCACAGGGTCGAATACAATATTACATCTCTTTGTTTCAAGACATAATGTTCCGTAAACAAGCAGAGGAGACACTGAAAAAAAGTGAAAGGCAATATCGCAACATTTTTAAGAATATTCAGGATGTTTATTATGAAGTAACCCTTGATGGAATAATACTAGAAGCCAGCCCCTCGATAGAGGATGTTTCGCTCTACAAAAGGGAAGAGATCATAGGAAAATCATTATCCGATATATATGTTGATCCGAAAAATAGAGATGAATTTCTAAACGAGCTTCTGAAAAATGGAAAAGTTACTGACTATGAAGCGCTTATGATAGATAAAGACGACTCTCAACTCCATTGTTCGATAACGGCAAAGATAGTACGAGATAACCATGGTAATCCTGTCAAAATTATCGGCTCGTTGCGTAATATTACCAAGCGAAAACGGATGGAAGAATCGCTTCGGGAGCGTGAGGAGACGCTGAAAGCAATTCTTGCTGCTTCTCCGGTTGGGATCTGTTTGGCACGGAACCGCATTATAGAATGGGCCAACCAAGCCATGTACCGCATCTGGGGCTACGAAGAAGGTTCCCTGTTAGGAAAGAACACCCAAGTGCTCTATCCGGATCTTGAAGAGTACGATCGTGTCGGTCACCAGTTTTACTCTGAAATTGAGCAGAAGGGAATCGGACAAGTGGAGACGCGGTGGGTTACCAAGGATGGCACGAAAATTTACTGTTATCTCCAAGGATGCCCTCTCGATCCGTCTGATATCTCCAAAGGTGTTATCGTGGGTGCGATGGATATTACCGATCGCAAGCAGGCCGAAGCTCTTGTCCACAACTTTTCTCAACTGCTGATGAAGGCGCAGGAAAGTGAGCGTCAGAGGATTTCCCGTGACCTGCACGACCACGTGGCGCAAGAGCTTTCAGCGGTTAAAATTGGCTTTGAAACGCTTTTTGATCTTCAGCCCTCGATAGCTCCCGAGATCAGACAAAGAGTTTCTGAACTAACGAGAACGCTTCAAGAATCTATAAAAGCAGTTCGGGATGTCTCATATGATTTACGCCCTCCGGGCCTTGATGAAATAGGGCTTGTAGAGACGCTTGTTCAGTATTGCAATGATTTTTCTGAAAACAATAGAGTAAAGGTTGACTTCCATTGTGCCGGCATGAAGAACTTAACACTGGATTTTGATACCGAAATCAACCTGTATCGTTTGATTCAAGAAGGTCTTACCAACATTAAGAAGCATGCTGACGCTGACCAGGTAATCATCAGGCTGGTTGCAGCTTTCCCTAATATTATTCTTCGGATAGAAGATAATGGTAAGGGTTTTAATGTTCAGAAACGAATGGCAACCATAACGAAAGAGAAACGAATGGGCATTCATAGCATGGTGCAAAGGGCCAAACTGCTTCAAGGTGAAATGAAAATTCAATCAAAACCCATGCAGGGCACAAAGATTTCTATTGTGCTTCCTTATAAGGGAAATAAGGATGATTCATAAGAAAACAATACTAATAATAGATGACCATCCCCTTTTCAGGGAAGGCCTCAAAGCGATCATCGGACGCAACCATAGATTTGAGGTGGTCGGGCAGGCAGGAAATGGGCGTGATGGACTACAAATGGCGAGGGAACTCAAGCCGGATTTGGCGCTGGTGGATATGTCTTTGCCGGATCAGAGCGGTATCGAACTGACCCGCGAAATTAGAAAACTATCGCCAAAGACACGTATCATGATTATTACCATGCACTCCAAAGTAGATTATATTGTCAAGGCATTTCAGGCCGGAGCCACAGGATACGTGGTCAAGGAATCGGCCTCTGAAAGACTGCTACAGGGGATAGATATAGTCTTGAAGGGAGAATATTTCATGGACAGTTCCGTCTCCCATAAAGTAATTAAAAAGCTTATGCAATTCCCGGAAAAAGAGGTTAAGATAACGGATGTGAGCTATGACACTCTGACCCACCGGGAGCAAGAGATCCTGGTGTTGCTGGCCCAAGACCTTTCCAACAAACAGATCGCAGAAAAACTTTTCATCAGCCCCAAAACAGTTGAGAACCACAGATCAAATATTTTGCGCAAGCTTAATTTCCATAGCACACTGGAGCTGGTTCGATATGCCGCAAGGTTAGGAATTATCGACGTTGATCTGTGGAAAGGATAAGCCTGCCCACAAAAACCTATATTCGAGTTCCAGACATTTTACATTTTATTATCAGTTGGCAGCTCAATATCACCATTTGATACAACAGAACTTATTGAAAAGTTACTATTTTATCAGTATTCCTCCCGATTAAATGGGATAAATTCCCTCCCCATAGGGGTTCCCACCATCAAAATGAAGCCCTCTCTCTATCCTCCGGCCCCGCTTCTCTCCGAGGCGTAGGATCGTGCCTTTACGAGCCGGAGGCCGGCCCGTAGGGCTTACAGGCCGGCCTCCGGCTCCGCTTCCAGCCCGTAGGGCTTACAGGCCGGAGGGTAGAGCCTACACCTCGGAGAGAGGG
>DRPN01000090.1 GCA_011374625.1 Bacteroidota bacterium | reverse complement strand
GTTTAGAAGACTGTTGCTCTATCCAGCTGAGCTACTGGACCGGAATTGGCTGCAAAGATAATGGATTTTTGTGTTATTTTTATGAAATATTTACAACAAAAGTTTAACCGCTATGACAAAGTCTGCTGTCTCTGTAATGCTGATTCTCTCTGTTATTGTCTTGCTGAACGCATGTAAATCATCCGTGAAGAACACCCGAAAGGAAAATAATGACAAACAAGAAGTCTTTCCTGTTCTTACGGAAGAAACGGCTGCCGGTTTTGCCGGACTGGCGCTGAAATGTTCTCAGCAGGAATATCCCAATAAACTTTCTCATGTGATGAATGACTCCAGTGAGGTGTTGCCGCCCAAAGTGTTGCATCCGGTGTTTTTCGGTTGTTTCGACTGGCACTCCTGTGTGCATGGACACTGGCTGATGGTGCGACTGCTGAAGACTTTTCCTGAACTGCCTGAGGCTGAACATATCCGTAAAGTATTGAATGACCATTTTACACCGGAAAAGATCGGCAGGGAAGTGGCTTACCTGCAACAAGTCAATCGCAAGTCTTTTGAACGTACTTACGGCTGGGCCTGGCTGCTGAAACTGTCTGAAGAACTGGATACCTGGAAGGACCCGCAAGGCAGAATCTGGGCCCGTAACCTGCAACCTCTGACCCAGACCTTTGTGCAACGTTATCTCGATTTTCTTCCCAAACAGACCTATCCCATACGCCGGGGAGTCCATGCCAATACGGCTTTCGGACTGATCTTCGCCCTGGACTATGCACGGGAAAGCGGCAACAAGGCACTGGAAGCTATGATCATCAAACGAAGTAAGGATTATTTCCTGCAGGATAAGCATATTCCGGCCCGCTGGGAACCCGGCGGAGATGATTTTCTTTCACCCAGTTTGCAGGAAGCTGCGCTGATGCTGCGAGTGCTTTCTCCAAAAGATTTTGTAACATGGTTTCATGATTTTCTGCCGGACCTGGCAGAAGGCAAACCGGTCAATCTACTGACTCCACCCGATGTGTCCGACCGATCCGATCCCAAGATCGTCCATCTCGACGGTCTTAACCTGAGCCGGGCCTGGTGTATGCTGGAGATTGCCCGGGCCTTGCCACAGGAGGATGCGCGGGTGGATGTCCTGCGTCATGCAGCTATTAAACATGCCCGGGCTACCCTGCCCTTTATCGCCAGCGGTCACTATGAAGGAGAACATTGGCTGGCATCTTTTGCAGTGTATATGTTTGCCGTCGCAGAGAAAGGGAAATGAGTTGGCTTGGCAGGCGAAATGAATGTTCTTTAAACAGCTTTTTGTTGGCATTCTCCACCGTGATTGAATTGATAAAATCCTCCTCCCTGAATTCAGACATTACATAATCCTCCGGGCTTATCCGGTAATTCTTCAGATACGGGAACAGCTCCCCATCGCTTACGGCCTGCTGCTGTGAGCTGGCGGGAAGGAACGGTAACAGGATCAAAGACCATCCCTGCATTTTTGTCAGTTTTGCCGGAAAGGTATGTTTATTGTTACCCATGAGAAAAAAAATGTAAAAAGGAGCAGATATGAGTTCGTTCAACGATATAATTAACAGTGATATACCGGTACTGGTTGATTTTTCGGCTGAATGGTGTCAGCCGTGTAAGATGATGCCTCCGATATTAAAAGAGGTAAAGAATCATTTTGGAGATAAGATCCGTATTCTGAAGGTAGATGTGGATAAAAATCCGGCGATAGCTCGGAAATACATGATCAGAAGTGTCCCCACCTTAATGATATTCCGGAAAGGAGAAGTGCTTTTCAGTCAACCGGGGGTGGTGCCGGCGGCTCAACTGGCGGAGACCGTCAGGGGATTTACCTGATAAGTGAAAAGCCATCAACTTTTCCGGGGGGGAGGCAGCGTGTTGCGTTCCCAGAAGACACCGTCACGGTAACCCTGAATAGAAGTATCTTTTTCTGCCAGGGCTAGTCTTTTTTCAGTCCAGAGCGCATATTCTTCATTGATCTCGACGCCCAGGTATTTCCTGCCCAGTTTTTTGGCTACCACCGAGGTGGTTCCGGACCCCAGGAAAGGATCAAAAACCATGCCTTCTACCGGGCAACTGGCCAGGATTAGTTTGGCGATCAGCTTTTCCGGTTTCTGGGTTGGATGGTCGGTATTTTCGGGCATTGACCAGTAAGGGATGGTGATATCGTCCCAGAAGTTGGAAGGATAGGTTATGCGGAAATTTCCCCAGCCGGTCTCCTCCCAGTCTTTAGGCTTTCCTTCTACCCGATAGGGGGCTATGACCCGGCGTTTTATCTTCACCGGTTCCACATTGAAGTAATAATCTTTAGGGTTTTTCACTCCGAACCAGATATCTTCCATGTTGTTTTTCCAATTCTTTTTGGCGCCCCGTCCTTTTTCACGCTGCCAGGTGATCCGGTTCAGGACGGTGAGATGTTCAGCCATCACGGTCTGTATGGCTGCCGTACTGCGCCAGTCGCCACAGAGGTACAAGGATCCGTTGGGTTTCAATAAGGTGACTATCTGCGGAAACCACATCATAAGGTAACCGATGTAATTTTCGTAGGAGGAGGATTTGAATTTTACGCCGTGAAAATTCTTATCCAGGTTATAGGGAGGGTCGATGATGATCAGGTCGGCAAAAGCTTTGGGCAACCGGTCAAGTACTTCGAAAAGATCTCCCAAGATGGTTTTATTAATGAGATTTCCGGGTGTGACAGACCGGAGATCTTCCGGTGTTAGCAATTGCCGGAAGTATTTTTTCTTTTCATCGTCAGTCAGGGTGAGGGTCCGGTTTCTGGGGGCTCTTTTTTGCATGTGTGAATTTTTGATTAAAAAAATTCATGTTTGTTTTATGGATGAGATCAAAGGTTATTGTTTGTTAGGATTTCAATTATTTTCCCGTATGATTAACGAGAGGCCGTCATAAGCCGGAAAGACATTTTCAGGCAATTCTGCTTGTACTTCCCGGTGAAAACCCATCTGGTGGGAGATATGGGTGAAATAGGCCGTTTCCGGTTTTATCATACTGACAATATCCAACGCTTCTTCCAGAGTAAAATGTGTCAGATGCCTTTTTTTACGTAATGCATTGAGGATAAGAATACGTGTCCCGCGCATTTTTTCCAGTTCGGCAGAAGGAATATATTTGGCGTCGGTGATGTAAGTGACATCTCCGAAACGAAAACCAAAAATGGGAAGACGGTAATGATATGCACGGATAGGGGTGAAAGTAAGTCCATTGATATGAAAATCCTTGTTGTTTTCTATAGTATGTAGATTAACCTGAGGGATTCCCGGGTACTTGTATTCGGCAAAGACATAGGCAAATTCTCGTTTCAGAGCATGTTGTACCCGCCTCTCTGCAAAAATATCCATGGATTTCTTTTGAATGAAGTTATAGGCCCGGATGTCGTCCATGCCGGCGATATGATCCTTGTGTTCATGGGTAAAAACGATCGCATCCAGATGCAGCACGTTTTCGCGAAGCATCTGCTGCCGGAAATCGGGTCCCGAGTCTATGACCACATTGGCCGTTTTGGTCTCTATAAGCAATGACGAGCGTAACCGTTTGTCATGCGGGTCGTCAGAATGACAAACAGGACAAGGACAGGCAATGACCGGCACGCCCTGGGAGGTTCCCGTTCCTAAAAATGTAATTTTGATCATCGGATATCCTCACTATGTGCGCAAAGGTAGGAAAATATACGATGAAGAGATCCCGAAAAACAGCAAATCGAAGATTTGCAGATTTACGGCAGGAAGCGATAATGAGAATGTCTGATATTTTTATATTTTTATACCATGGAATCCGTTTTATACCTCATTCCCAGCTCACTTGGGGCCGAAGAAGTGGATCTTTATCTGCCACCGGCGGTGGTAAAAACCTTGCACCGCCTGGCTCTCTTTTTTGCAGAAAACATCCGTACAGCCCGTCGTTTTATAAAAAGTACAGGATATCAGGGGGATATATCCTCACTGACATTTTATGAACTCAGTAAACATACTTCCGGGAGGGAAATCGAAGCGCTGTTGAAAATATTGCAGGAAAAAGGGGAGGCAGGGATGATTTCCGAGGCCGGTTTGCCGGGTGTGGCGGATCCCGGAGGCAGCCTTGTAAAACTGTGTCACCGCCATGGCATCAGGGTGGCGCCGTTGACAGGACCCTCTTCCGTTTTTCTCGCACTGATGGCATCGGGTCTCAATGGTCAGCAGTTTACTTTTCAC
This sequence comes from Bacteroidota bacterium, assembly GCA_011374625.1. Classification (GTDB taxonomy): domain Bacteria; phylum Bacteroidota; class Bacteroidia; order Bacteroidales; family VadinHA17; genus DRPN01. The sequence goes on along the minus strand of DRPN01000090.1, from coordinate 3,006 downwards.
GGTTACCTGCCTAAAGAACGTTCTGCCCGTATACGAAAAATACATGATCTGGAACGGGAAATGAACCGCTCCGGTGCAAGTCAGATATTCATGGAAACACCCTATCGTAATAATCATCTGCTTCAGGATGTCTTGGCTAACTGTCATGACAATACTTTATTGTGTATAGCGGCAGACCTGACCATGGCTAATGAGTTTATCCTGACACAGACGATAAAAACCTGGAAGAGAAATATACCGGACCTGCATAAGAGGCCGGCGATATTTATAATGGGAGGGAAATGAGAGGGCATACAGTAGTCATACAGTAGTCATACAGTAGTTATACAGTAGTCATACAGTGGTCATACAGTGGTCATACAGTGGTTGGTATAGAATTAGCGGACTTCACCCGTCTGACCGGAGTCATCCGGGCGAATTCGCAAAATTAGCAGCCTGCGGCTGCGAAATTGATGGAATTATTGGACATACGGTGGTCACTCAATAGTTATATGAAGCATGCAAATGATTATAATTGAATCAGGCTTATTCCGGCCATATAATTGTCAAACCAGGAACCATGAGTAAAAATATTACTTCCGGGAATATAACCTCTATTTGAATTATCTAAGTTTTTTTGTTCATAACAATATTAAAAACACTAAAAACCAAAAAATCATGAAAAAAACAATATTTCTTGCCGGTATTTTTATCACCCTGTTGCTTTCGGCTTCTTCCTACGGGCAGGAACTCGATATGAGTATGTTAAGAGATTTGAAACCCCGCAGTATCGGTCCGGCAGGGATGAGTGGCCGGGTGACTGCCATTGATGTGAACCTGCAGGATCCGAAGATTATTTTTGTTGGAGCTGCCTCGGGCGGACTATGGCGCTCTAAAGATGGTGGGGTTACATGGAAACCGGTTTTTGACGGGGAACAGGTACTTTCAATAGGAGCTATTGCCATAGATCAGAAAAACCCTGATGTGATCTGGGTTGGTACAGGCGAAGGAAACCCGAGAAACTCGCTTACTTCCGGATATGGTCTGTACCGGTCATTGGATGGCGGAGATACCTGGCAGCGGATGGGTCTGGAGAAAACAAGAAATATTTACCGGATTATCGTAAGTCCCGAGAGCAGTGATGTGGTGTATGTGGGTGCCATTGGCGCCCCCTGGGGACCCCAGGAAGACCGGGGAGTGTACAGGACAAAAGATGGTGGCAAGTCCTGGGAGAAAATATTGTTTGTGAATGAACTGACGGGTGTTGCAGATATGGTCATGGATCCGGTGAATCCGAAAAAAATGTTTGTGGCCATGTGGGAACACCGACGCTGGCCCTGGTTTTTCAAATCGGGTGGACCGGGATCAGGTCTGTATGTTACCCTTGATGGCGGAGATAACTGGGAAAAATTAACTGCCGATGACGGTCTGCCAAAAGGGGAACTTGGACGTATCGGACTGGCTATTTCCCGTAGTAATCCCGATTATGTCTACGCTTTTATCGAATCAAAGAAGAATGGCCTGTATCGCTCTGAGGATGGGGGGAAGACATGGCATCTGCAGGGTACAAAAAATATTGGTGACCGGCCGTTTTATTATGCGGATATATATGTGGATCCACAAAATGAGAATCGTGTTTATACGCTTTTCTCCCGTGTAAACGTCAGCGAAGACGGTGGCAAAACTTTCCGGTCATTGATCAGGGGGAACATCCACCCCGACCATCACGCCTGGTGGATCAGTCCCGACAATCCCGATTTTATGATCGAAGGAAATGACGGGGGTATGGCCATTACTTACGATCGGGGGAAGACCTGGCGTTTTGTTCAAAACCTGCCCGTGGGACAGTTTTATCATATCAGTGTTGATACGGACAGACCATATCATGTTTACGGAGGCATGCAGGATAACGGTTCATGGCGGGGACCTGCCTATGTATGGTCTTCCGGAGGAATCATTAATACATATTGGGATAATCTCTTTGGCGGGGATGGTTTCGATGTAGTGCCTGATAAGAGCAACCCGCGCTATTGTTATGCCATGTCACAACAAGGTTATGTCGGACGGGTAGACATGGAAACAGGTTATAACAAGAACATCAGGCCGGTGGATCCCGAAGGTAAAACTTTGCGTTTTAACTGGAATGCAGCTATTGCCGCCGATCCGTTCGACCCGAATACTATTTATTTTGGTAGCCAGTTTCTGCATAAGAGCCCCGACAACGGCAATACCTGGACGATCATTTCTCCTGATCTGACGACCAACGATACTTCCAGACTGAAACAACTTGAAAGCGGAGGACTGACCTATGATGTGACAGGAGCTGAGAATTATGAAACCATCATAGCCATTGCTCCCAGTCCGGTACAACAAGGCGTGATCTGGGTGGGCACCGACGACGGGAACTTGCAGCTCACACGTGACGGGGGAAAACACTGGGTGAATCTTGCCGGTAAGTTGAAAGGTGTGCCGGCCGGTAGTTGGATACCACAAATACAGGCATCGAAATATAATGCAGGCGAAGCTTTTGTGGTTGTCAACAACTACCGGAGGATGGATTTTTCTCCTTATCTGTATCATACCACCAATTTCGGTAAGAGTTGGGAGAGAATGGCGGATAGCAAGGATGTCTTTGGATATGTTCTCTCTTTTGTTCAGGACCCCATAGAACCGAAATTAATGTTCCTGGGTACGGAAAACGGACTGTATGTGAGTATTGACGGCGGAGAAAACTGGTCCCACTGGACCAATGGCTACCCTGCCGGCGTCTCTACAATGGATATGGTTATTCACCCACGTGAGCATGATCTGGTGATCGGCACTTTTGGCCGGGCAGCCTACATCCTGGATGATATACGTCCTTTGAGGGAGCTGGCACACAAAGGGTTGTCCGTTCTGGATGAACCGATTCATGCCTTTACGCCTCCTGTGGCCTGGGAGGTGAGCAGTAAAAGTGCCCCGGGATTGTTTGCCGGCGGTGATTCGTACTTCAGGGGCGAAAACCGTCCGATGGGGGCTATCATCACT
>DRPN01000116.1 GCA_011374625.1 Bacteroidota bacterium | reverse complement strand
TTTTTTACGCATTATTATTTATTCCATAGGCAAAATTATTTTAGGTTAATAATCAGGTATTATCTTTTTTCATAGTAATAACCACTTTTAAAGAAGAAAATGACCCGTCTTTTTGCTTTACACGCGGATATATCCTGTAATTTATAGGAGTAGCAAGTTTCATTAAAGCCAGCACCTGTGGCAGTGTCTCATCCACAAACGTCGCAGTATAGGTATATTGAGACAATTGCGGGTCTTTCAATATAATATCAACATTATACCAACGACTTAGCCGTTTGGCAATCTGATTTAAAGGATCATTACAGAATACCAGCCGGCCATCTTTCCATGAGATATATTTATCCGTGTTCTCCGTCCGGCAAATCAACTTTTTCTGTTTTTTATAAAATATCGATAGCTGATCGGGTTTCATCTCAAGCAGAGGGTGTATCTTCCCTTCCGCATTTACATGTCTTAATTGTACTTTCCCTTTTAAAAGAACGGTTGTAATCGCTTTGTCTTCAGGATAGGCAGACACATTGAATTCCGTGCCCAATGCCATCACCTGTAACTTTTCCGTCTGTACAATAAATGGCTTCTTTGGGTTATGCGCCACCTGAAAATATCCTTCGCCGCGCAATTCCACTTTCCGAACTTTCCCTGTGAATCTTTGCGGGAACCCCAGATGACTACCGTGATTCAGCCATACTTTGGTTCCGTCAGGAAGATCCATCACCGTGATGGAACCTTTGGGAGAGAAAACTTCCGAATAAACAGGTTTATCCCCGTTCAACCCTGAGCCATGATATCCTTCCTGGTATAAGAATAACGCAAACAGAAATACAGGAATAAATAATACAGCCGCTGCACGGGTCATGAATTGTAGAATTCTTTTTCTGTGTTTTTCTCTCATTCTCGTGGGAATATCCTGTTTACTCATCAAGCTAATATTCAGATTATGGTGGACTTTATCTAATATCCGCTCATAATCAACCGGAGCAGTTTCTTTTAGTAATGATTTATTTTTCCCAAAATCATACCATAACTGTTTTAATAAAGCCCTGCCCTCAATCTTATCACTCTCTTTTTCAAACCATTTCAACACAGCATCCAACTCTTCAGGCGTGCATTCGTTATTGATATATTTATATAATAATTCTTTTGTCATAATTTTTATTTAATACATATCAAAGAATGCCTTTGCTTCCTGAGAAACAGAAGAAGTTCTTTAACTCTAAATATTAACCAAAAAACCATTTACTATCAATTTTCCCTTTTTTATTATTACGCATAAAGAATCAGTTACCACTATTTTTTTTAATTTATTAATCAGTACTTCAAGTAAACTATGCTTCGACAGGGCTCAGTATAAACCTCGACTGCGCTCAGTATAAAAAGGTAAGAGTATATTACACTGAGTTATTAAAGAAAAAAATCAAAACCGTGAAAACAGATATTATAGATATTTAACCCAGGTGCTCACGCAAAAAATGAAGAGCCTTTACTATATGGTTTTCAACTGTATTAACGGAGATTTGTAGCTTTTCAGCTATTTCCCTGTATGTTAAACCATCTTCACGGCTTAACAAATAAACTTCCTTTTGTCTCCCGGGCAATTTATTGATCAAACGTCTTGCCTTTTCATTTAGTTCGGCATATTCAATATCTGTGTTGACATTATCCTGCACCTCAAAATGCTGGATAAATTTCAGATAATTATAAAATTTAGTTTCCCTGATCCTTTTCCGGAGTAAACTAATTGATGCATTATATGTGACGGGAAAAATAAAAGAAGAAAAAGAAGTATCTTCACGGATGGTATCTCTTTTTTCCCAGACTTTATAAAAAACATCCTGAACAATTTCCTCGGCATCCATTCCGGACTTGAGAATCCCGTAAGCAAAATAATATATCCTTTTACTATATTTCCGGTACAGCATATCAAATCCTCTCATATCATCGGCTTTCATCAGCCTGACAAGTTTTAAATCAGAATCATGCATCAAGTATGACATTATAATATATTAAATTTATCTTTGCATTACACTATATCAAAGTTAAAAATATTTTAAATAACTACTGACCGACTAAAATAAAAGAAGGGTACTTCCTTATGGTTTCCCCTTCATGTTGTATTTTTGTTTTTGCATAAACACAATACAACATGGATAAAATATAGTGAAATAAATTTTGTTGGACAGCCTGACGTTTGAATTGACATTCAAGGAAGTGTTGTTGATAGACTCCAAAACCCAACCATACGTTTGTTTAGAGATATATTGAAAGGTGTTGGTCGTAATCCCAAGGGGGACGGGAAAAAGAAAGGAGGGTTAAAAGCTGACGGATTGTCCGCCTTTTGGCGGATTAAATGATAATTGATTGAATATCAGATAGACAATTATTTAATCAAATTATTTTGGACAGCTGTGGTTGCACATCAACATTTTAAACATTATTTTTACCTGTAATCAGTGCAAAGATTTTTAACGTTGATGAAACCTCTGAACTTATCCGGACCGAATTGAATCAAAAAGTCATAACATCCAGTCCCCTCTGGGTTTGATAAGCATTCATCGAAGACGGAATTATACCATGTACCAATGAAAAGAAAAAGACAGCAAACCATTATGTTCATGATCGTATCAGTATCGGTCATGATTTTCACCATTCATGATGTCCTCTCACAATCCACCCACTTCTTCGCCTATTATACCAGGCTTGAATATCAAGACAATCAAAACACCGGCAAATACGCAGATATAATAGTAAACATTAACAACACAGGAAAGCTGATCTTCAGCCGCGAGTACAGCTATTTACCTTACTGGGAAGTGAATGGCTCAAAACATTTTTTTGAGAGAATCATCCCATTCACCGGGGACGGTCCTGCGGAACGACCCGACAAGGTCAACAAATGTTCTTATGTTCGGTTGATTAAAAATTCTGATAGGGAAATCATTATTCATTGGAGGTATGCCCCTGATCAGACCAGCCCGCATTTCACCAATTTCATGAAAAGCTATTCCGGTGATATTGGGGAATATTTTGCCGATTATGTGGATGAATATTTTATCGTTGAGCCCGATGGTGAGGTTACCCGGAAAATAAAAAAGGGTTGCTATTCCCTGGACGAATGGAACGACCCGATGAATGTGACTACCCAGGATTTACAACTTACCCCGAACGGTATCGAAACCCTGAAGCTGGTACCTGCAAAAGTACAGCATCTTCCCGGTGAAAAGATACAGGGAGCTGCCGTGATAAATAAAGAAGATCGTTATCCTCTGCTCTGGTGGAAATTTGACGAGGGATTAAAACCAAATTATCCGTATACCAAAGAAAGCAAAACTGGTTCCTCCTGCAAAATAGGTGGCGTCAAAAGCTACTGGAGAGCGGGAGTATCAGGTTCGTGTCTTTCCTTCGATGGCTATACCAACAAAGTGACGATGCCGGCTGAAAAGCTTCCCCGGATCACCAGTGACTTTAGCATTGAAGTCTGGATCGCGCCCCAGGAATATCCTTGGAACGTAGCGGGTATTGTTGATCATGACCGCGATAAAAAAGCCGGTTATTCTTTGTCCATGAATCATTTAGGCCAGATAAGCCTCTATGCCCAGATTGACGGATCGTGGGTGGGACTCTGCACTGAGAAACCGGCAGAACTGTTAAAATGGACCTGCGTCACAGGCGTGTACAAGAAAGATAAAGGTTTTCGGATATATTTCGATGGAGAACTGGTTGATAGCAATAGCATTACTGGTGAACTCACAGATGCCGACGACCTGGATCTGTATCTTGGAATGGCACATGAAAAACAACCGCCCTGGGCATTTGAACGCGATATCACCAAATCTTACCCGTCGAATATGGTGTTCAGCGGATTGATCGACGAAGTCCGGTTGTTCAACCGGGCGTTGGATACTTCTGAGATTTTATCCGGATACCGGAATTATAAACCGGCAAAAAAGAAGATTTTGAATTATTGGGTCTTACCGGCCGGGGAAAATATTCCCAATCGTTTTGGCGCCACGTACACCAAGCTGAAATGCAGTCCCGAATGGGATGGCCTGTGGCGGGTCGGTGATGATGCAGATATCGTGGTTTCCTTTGATGATATGCCCTGCCGGTTTGTATTCTGGAGAGGAACAAATTACCTGCCCAGTATTGTTACAGAACCTGGTCCGAAGGGGATATGGAACAGTGACCAGGGGCCTGAAGTATACGACAACCAGTGTTATGAACACATGTCGGATAAAATCTGCCGCTATTCGCACGTCAGACTGATCGAGAACACGGATGCAAGAGTAGTGGTTCACTGGCGCAACGCCAGCGTTAGCATTGGTTACGAGTGGATCAACCTGGATAAAGACGGATGGGGCTTATGGACCGATGAATACTGGTATATCTATCCCGATGCTGTTTCGGTAAGATACCAGGTTAGCAGACGGATGGCTGATTTTGAGGATGTCCAGACACAGCAAAATGAGCTGCTGAGTCAACCCGGCACCCGCCCGGAAGACCAGATTCCGTACGATGCCATTACGGTATCCAACATCAATGGGGATACGGAATTGTGGAATTATTCTACCGGTATCCCCTACCGGAAAGGACCGGCTATTGATGAACCCAGGAACCTGATTTATATGAACTTAAATTCGAAGTATAAGCATTTCAATATCGGCGAAAACGGTTCATATTATGTCCCCTACAGCCAGTGGGAATCCATGCGGCTGGCTCCGGGACATTCTAAATTCAACGCCTGGAACCACTATCCTTTCGGACTTTTGCCCAGTGACGGAACGGTAGCAACGGGTATTGACAGGGTCAGTTCCTCCTGCCTCGGAACCTTGTACGGTCTGCATCATAAGCTGGATGACGGCAGAACAGATATGTATAACATTTATGGCATTACCGATCTTCCGGCTCCTGAGCTCAGAGATCTTAACCGCTCATGGAACCATGCACCGGTCCTGAATAATATAAAGGGAGCTGAAAGCAAAGGCTATGATAAAGGGCAGCGGGCGTATGTGTTGATCAAAAGATATGGAAAAATATCCTTCAGCCTGGATGCCTCTGAAGAGAGTCCTGTATTAAATCCGTGCTTCGTTGTCAGGAACTGGGGAACGGATGCAAAAGCCCGGCTGAAGATTAATGGTAAAAACCAGAATGACAATCAGAATGTTAAACAAGGAATCATCAGGGATACAGATGGAAGTTTAACGCTGGTGATCTGGATCAGGCAGAAATCATATGATAAAGTAAGTTATTTGATTGGGGAATGATGGTGGTTGCCGCGACTGCCAAATCAGCCTTAGCAGGGAAAGAAAGGCAGAGTTGTTAAAGAGCCTTCAAAAATCTTACAAACTTATTATTTGTCTTTTATACGGTTCGTTATCTGATTATACAGTATCAACTCTCCATCCTATTTATAAAAAACTTATCTTCGCCTGCATTGCAAAATTTCACACGTCACATAACTTTCATAAAAAATTATCCGATGAAGAAAATAATATTGCCTCTGTTAGTTGTATTTAGTACCTGGTCATTATTCGGACAGACCGATTTTTCGGTAGATCACCTGGTTAATGAGAAGGGTACAGGTAAAGATTTTGCGCTTTTTAAAAACGGATCAGCGGCCAATATATTGGTTGATCCCAAAGATGATAAAACGATTATACTGGTCACCGGATTGTTTTCCGATGATGTGCATCGGGTAACCGGAATCAGACCGGAAGTAAAAAGCGAGCCCGGTTCGGTGTCAAAAAATTGTGTAATTGCCGGTAGTATTGAAGGGAGCCGTTTTATAAAGGAGCTGGTCAAAAAGCATAAAATTGATGTTTCGAAGGTGAAGGGCCAGTGGGAAAGCTGCTTGATCCAGGTGGTCGATAAACCTTTCAAAGGAATTGACCGGGCCCTGGTCGTTGCAGGAAGTGACAGGAGGGGAACTTCCTATGGATTACTGGAAATATCAAAACAGATCGGTGTTTCTCCATGGTATTATTTTGCCGATGTGCCGGTCAAAAAACATGATGAATTAATGATAAAGTCGGGAAGTCATATCATGAAATCGCCCTCGGTACAGTACAGAGGTATCTTTATCAACGATGAGATGTGGGGAATACGACCTTGGGCTGAGAAGACACTGGCACCGCAGGAAGGCAAAGGACTTGGACCAACTACTTATCGGAAGATATTTGAACTGTTATTGCGGCTGAAGGCCAATTTCCTGTGGCCTGCAATGCACCTCAACACAAAACCGTTTAATTTCTATCCGAATAATAAATTGGTTGCCGACTCTTTTGCCATCGTGATGGGATCGTCTCATATAGAACCGATGTTGCGCAATAATATGAGACATGCCGAATGGGATGCAGAGTATCCCGGGGAATCATTTAATTATGTTACGAACAGGGATCACATCTGCAAGTACTGGGAAAAAAGAGTTGAAGAAAACGGCAAATATGAAAATATTTATACGCTTGGAAAGAGGGGGCAGGATGACGAACCCGGAAAAGAAATCACGGTGCCGGTGCTGGAACAGGTTATCTCCGATCAGCGTGAAATTTTACGCAAGTGGGCAAACAAAGATGTTACGAAAGTTCCGCAGGTTCTGATCCTTTATACGGAAGTTTTGAACCTTTATAATCAGGGGTTGAAAGTGCCGGAAGATGTTACGATTTGCTGGCCGGATGACAACTTTGGCAATATCAGACAGTTACCAAATGCTGAAGAGCAACAGCGTTCAGGCGGATCCGGTATCTATTACCATTTCCAATGGCTTAACGGAGCTACTACAGCTTATCCCTGGCTTTATACGACGTCACTTGGTCTGACCTGGATGGAGATGAAGAAGGCTTACGATCACAATGCCAGGAAACTGTGGATCGTGAATGTTGGCGATATCAAGCCTTATGAGATCGGAATTGAATTTTTTATGCGGATGGCGTGGGATATGTCAAAATTCAAGAAGAATAATCCACGGAAATTCCTGATTGATTGGGCCTCCCGTGATTTTGGTCCGGAGTATGCACTGCGAATTGCTGATGTCATGGAAAAGCATTACGACCTTGCTTATGCCCGCAGACCTGAGCAAATGATGATGTTCAGAAGGGGTGTGAAAAGCTGGGAATGGTTCAGTATAGACAATTATAATGATGAAGCACAAAAAAGGATCGATGCATATGATACGCTGATTAAACAAGTAGACAAAATCTATCATTCACTACCGGATAAATATAAGGATGCA
>DRPN01000153.1 GCA_011374625.1 Bacteroidota bacterium | reverse complement strand
TTGTATTTTTCACCAGGTTGAAGGTCTCTATATTGATGAAAACGTCTCCTTTGCCGATCTGAAGCAGACCCTGCTATATTTTGCCCGTGAAATGTTTGGTAAGCATGTGGAGATCCGTCTTCGCCCTTCATATTTTCCATTCACAGAACCTTCTGCAGAGATGGATATCAGTTGTCAAATCTGTGGTGGCAAGGGATGCAATGTATGTAAATATACAGGCTGGCTAGAAATTCTTGGCTGTGGCATGGTCGACCCCAATGTTTTGGAATACAACAATATTGATTCGATAAAGTACACTGGTTTTGCCTTTGGAATGGGCATTGAGCGGGTGGCCATGCTAAAATACCAGGTAAAAGATCTCCGCCTCTACTTTGAGAATGACCTTCGCTTCCTCGAGCAATTCCAGGCAGCCTATTAAAAAAGACCTGTTCACTCCATAACCTCCCTTTCATGATGCAAGAGAACTTTTTTGATTTAAGCTGTGATTCCTGCACTAACCGAACTCATTCAATTTTTCGCCACCTGGCCGAGGGGGAGCTTCACGAGATTATGTTAAATAAGATAACAGAAACACACAAAAGAGGCTCTATCATCTACAGAGAAGGAACCCGAATGAAAGGCTTTTGTTGTGTCCAGTCAGGCATCATAAAGATATATCAAACCGGATTTGACGGGAAAGAACAGATTATACGCTTTGCCAAACCCGGCGATATTATTGGATATCGTTCAGTGATAAGTAATGAACCCGCATGCACAACCACAGAAGTTATCAAAGAATGTGTCCTGTGTCATATACCAGCTAAAATTTTATTTAATCTTGTAAAAAATAACGGTGATTTTGCGTTGGAGCTTATGAAGCTCACCTGCAAGGAACTTGGAGAAGCCAACTCCTATATTACGGATATTGCACAAAAAACAGTGAAAGAGCGGCTGGCTGAAATACTGATCCATCTGGATGATGAGTTTAGTGAAGATTCTCAGGGAATACTTAATATATCACTTACCCGGGAAGAATTATCCAATATCGTTGGCACTGCTACAGAATCTATTATCAGGCTATTATCGGAATTCAAATCCCGGGGCTATATAGAATTAAACGGCAGGAAAATAAAAATCCTGGACAAACCAGGATTGAAGCACATAGCCAATATTTAACCATTCAGATCAGTCAACCATTTTATTGATGACAATATGGGCCAGCAGACCTAAAACGATCAGTCCTAAACTAAGTGACAGTTGAGTATTGGTTTGTGTTCCGGTTAAAACCACAATACTCAAAATAATTACACCTAACAGTATAACCAAAAGTCCCGCATTCTTCAATAAATCTTTTAACATAACTGCATGTCTATTTGATTCTTCCCGCAGTAAACTGCGGGCTTTCATCTATTGATAATTCAATTCCCCACAAATATATACAAAATATCAAAATAAAAAGTTCTGACTATCTCTATATTTGCCAAGGTGTTCATATGCATTGCTTGTTACTTCTCTTCCCCTGGGTGTTCGTTTAATGTATCCCTCCTTAATTAAGAAGGGCTCATATACCTCTTCGATAGTTCCTGCTTCTTCTCCAACAGCCGTTGCTATTGTAGTCAAACCCACCGGTCCACCCGAAAACTTATCAATAATAGTGGCAAGAATCTTATTGTCCATTTCATCCAGCCCCGATTGATCAATATTTAAGGCATCCAGCCCATACCTGGTAATCTCCATATCTATGCTCCCGCTCCCCTTCACCTGGGCAAAATCCCGGATTCTTCTAAGCAAAGCATTGGCAATTCGAGGTGTACCGCGACTCCTGGCGGCTATTTCCATAGCTGCATCGTTACTAATATCCACTTTGAGTATGGTCGAAGATCTAAGCACTATACCGGTAAGTATATCAGCATCGTAATACTCAAGTAAAGATTTAATACCAAACCTGGCCCGAAGGGGGCCGGTTAACAAACCTGATCTTGTAGTGGCGCCAATCAGAGTAAAAGGCTGTAGTGTAAGTTGAACCGAGCGGGCTGCCGGCCCTTTATCAATCATAATATCAATAAAATAATCTTCCATGGCCGAATAAAGGTATTCTTCTACGATGGGCGAAAGCCTGTGAATTTCATCAATAAACAGCACATCCCCCTCTTCCAATCCGGTCAGCAATCCGGCAAGATCGCCGGGCTTATCAAGTACAGGTCCGGAAGTAATCTTAATACCTACCTCCATTTCGTTGGCAATAATGTGGGCCAAAGTGGTTTTTCCCAATCCGGGAGGACCGTGCAAGAGCACGTGATCCAGGGCTTCATCCCTTAACCTGGCCGCCTTTACAAAGATTTTTAGATTTTCTACGATCTTCTTCTGTCCATCAAAATCTGAAAAAATTTCTGGTCTTAAACGGGCTTCTATTTCCTGCTCCTTATCCGACAATGTCTTATCCCTGAATTCTAAATCTTCTTCCATGCTGCAATCAACGAATTAATTTAATATCATCTTCAGGTAATTTAATTTTTACTCCATTAATCCTTATCTCCTCATTGTTCTTGTATGTAATGGTCAACACCAGATTTCCACTTTTATCATACTTTTTCCAATTCTTTTCCCTGATTCCCAATTCATAATACTTCTCCTCCTTTAGGGTACCATCCGGATAATAATATTTGTGCCTCTTGTCGGGATTCCCCTGTAAATAAGTACCCTCATACTTCAATTTGCCATTGGGATAATAATATTTCCAGTCCCCCTCACGCAAACCAATCTGATAGGACCCCCTTTCTTCATGATCACCAACCTGGTAAAGCCATTCTCCCTCTTTTTCACCACCAATATAATCTCCCCTGGTCAGAATCTTTCCTTCAGGGTCATATTCAACAAAGGTTCCGTCTTCCCGACCGTTAAAATAGCTCTCTTCCCGCCAGATATTTCCATTGGGATAGAACCAGTTCCAGATTCCACGGTATCTGTCTCTTTCGAATTTTCCTTTCTGCTCAATACCTCCATTAGGAAAAAAGTAGGTCCAGGTCCCCGATCTCTTGCTATTTACATAAGTGCCTTTTGCCCTGATTTTTCCACTTGGGTAAAAATCAGTCCACGATCCTTCTCGTTTACCCTGCTCATCAATAATGCCCTCTGAAACTTTCTGACCCAGCTCATTATAGAGGTAGGCATTTTCAACCACTCCTGTTGTATCATAGAAACGATGAATCCCAACAGGAACTCCCTCCTTGTATCCTCCGGTAAAAATAAGCCTCCCCTGTTGATCATAAGTGCTTTTCATATCGAGCAACTCTTTCATATCCTCATCTATCTCCTCCATCATTTTACCACGTTCATAACGCATGGCCATTACCAGCTCTCCTTTCCCGTTAAACTCCCTGTAGTATCCATGAAGTTCATCATCCAGATAATGCTCTTCTTTTTTGATCTTCCCGTTCTCGTAATACTCCCTGTAAGTTCCCTGTCGTTTTCCTTCTTCATCCACCCTGTTGACACGCTCCTTGTCAACAACATAATTATCTTTATACTGAACTACAGTCACGAGTGTGCTGTCCTTTGAAAACTCCCTGGACAAACCCTGCTTCTTCCCATTTTTATAAAATACAATCAGTTTTAATTCGCCCGTTGGATGATAATAAAATGATTTCCCCTCCTTTTTTCCCATTATATATAACTCCCTGGAAATCAATGTGGCCTGTCCGGGATTTTGAGGATTATCAAAAATAAATGTATTAGCATACCCGCTTTTCACGCCAAGTTTATAACTGATTTGTTGAGTCAGCTCTCCGGCCTGATTGTAAAAATTCCATATACTATCCAGTAAAAAGTTGGTACGCTTTCCTTCCGACTTGATGATTCCTGTAACATAATAGGTGCGCCAGTATGCATCAGGTTTTCCATCTATCATTATACCCTCGCTGGACACCTGGCCGTTTGGATAAAAAAACTGAACGAAAGTGCTATCCTTTGTTTGTTCCCGGCCAAACACCTGGATAGCATTCAATCCAAAAAACAGGACAAGTACTAAATTTCGTATACAATTCTGTAACATGAAGCTGTTTTATAATTTAAGCCTGTCAGATATTTCAAGCATTCTAAGGATCGAACCCCTTGCCTGATCCATCAAATCCTGTTCCAAAGTTATTTCCGGAAGCTCATACTTCAAAGTATTATAAATCTTTTTGAGAGTAATCATTTTCATATACTCACAATCATTGCAGGCACAAGTCGAATCATTAGGAGGAGCTGGAATAAAAAGTTTATCCGGGCTCTCCTTTTGCATCTGGTGTAAAATTCCTGATTCCGTTGCTACGATGAATTTTTTGCCTTCGTTCCTTACTGTGTAATTCAATAAGGAGGTAGTAGATCCTATATGATCTGCTACAATCAGAATTTGCTTCTCACATTCGGGATGTGCAATTATTTGAGCATCAGGATTTTGTTTTTTTAGTTCAAGAATTCTCTCCAAACTGAATGCCTCATGCACATGGCATGCCCCATCCCATATAAGCATTTCCCTCCCTGTGACACTTTGAATGTAATTCCCCAGATTCCGGTCAGGTGCAAAAATGATCTTCTCATCTTCAGGTAAACTCTCAACTATCTGTAGCGCATTGGTTGAGGTACAAATAATGTCTGTCAAAGCCTTAATATCGGCAGTGGTATTTACATAAGAAATCACGGTATACCCAGGATGTTTCTTGATAAATGCAGCAAAATCATCGGGCGGACAGGAATCGGCAAGGGAACATCCTGCCTGCAGATCCGGAATCAAAACCTTCTTTTCTGGTGCAAGAATTTTCGCTGTTTCAGCCATAAAATGCACTCCGGCAAAAAGAATAATATCAGCTCCTGTTTTGGCCGCCTGTTGCGACAAACCCAGACTATCACCAACAAAATCAGCAATATCCTGTATACTGCCGTCCTGATAAAAATGAGCCAGGATAACTGCATTCTTCTTTTTTCGCATACGATTGATCTCTTCAATAATATCGAGAGACTTATCCACATCAATATCAATAAAACCTAAGCGCACAATTTCTGATTTATTCACAATATTCATTTTATATATATATTATAATATTAAAGACTAAATCTTTTAGATGATGATGATAGGCGGTTGATTCTGTTTTGAAAAAAGAGATAGTATCTTTGCATATTTGATTATTGAAAGATTTCACACATTTTATTAACAAGCGGTATGATTGTTAT
The DNA here is from genome assembly GCA_011374625.1 of Bacteroidota bacterium. Classification (GTDB taxonomy): domain Bacteria; phylum Bacteroidota; class Bacteroidia; order Bacteroidales; family VadinHA17; genus DRPN01. The sequence continues at coordinate 2,078 of DRPN01000153.1, read as the reverse complement.
GTTTTGAATACGGGTATGTTATAATATAGTTTAACATCTGTTAACAGCGAGAGGTTTTAATAAAAACCTCTCCGGAACAAAGATAATGACTGTTGACAATCTGTTTATGATTCATGGTAAAGTTAGCGTATTTCCCGGGTTAGCCGGAAGAGGTCGGGCCGGAGTCTGTTTTTCAAATTAAATCAACAACAAATTAACCATTGGTTTGTTAAAAAAGTAGAAAATGAAAGGAACCATTTCCATGCTACAGTAAAAAGATGTTATCAAATACCAGCAAATATGCTATCAGGGCGCTGATTTATCTAGAACTTTATTCAAATAAAAAAAATAGAGCGGGGATCAAAAAAGTTGCAGGAGAACTGAATATACCTGCTCCTTTTCTGGGAAAAATTTTGCAAATGCTTGTAAAACATCAATTGCTGGACTCCACCAAAGGACCTCATGGTGGTTTTTGCCTGAATAAACCAGCTCTCGACATACCTTTAATGGCGGTCATAGAAATAATAGAAGGGAAAGAGATCTTTGACAATTGTGTAATAAGAACCACACACTGCGATGGCGATAAACCCTGTAGCATGCATCATAAACTGGCTCCCCTAAGAAGTGAAATAAAAAGGATTTTTGCTTCTGAAACAATAGCCGATCTGGTTTCCGAGTTCAGAGAGGGAAAGGAGAGGATCAGGATCTGAGGAAGCTGAAAATGCCGGAAGAACCAATCAAGCGGAACACCAGATAAGCTCCCACAAGACCGATAAAATTTGCCAGCAGATCATACCATTCTGCTCCCCGACTTTCCACAACCGTGGCCTGAAGGATTTCGATCAGGGCACTGAGAAGCAAGATGGCCACGAGAAGCAAGATATGATATCCATAACACAGCCTGCTGTAGCGGCTCTCTATCAGCGCCACAAAACCGAAAAGGGCATACATGGAAAAATGTGCGATTTTGTCAAAATGGGGGATATTAAAAAGAGATGAACCGGGCAGGCTGCTTCCGGGAAGAAGGCTCAAAAGAGCAATCATAATACCCAACAGGATAGAAAATTTATATTGGAAGGCGTACCTTAGCATAACTGGCCAGTCTTGTAAAGCCAGCACAAAGATGATAAATATTTTGAAATGAAACTTGACTCATTACTTGCTTTACTGAATGAAGAGACAATTGAAACCTGGTTTGACCTGGGGCTCTTTTTAGATCGGTTTAGAGAAGAGCAAGAATATCCCGCCATACAATTTGACGGGACCTACGATGATTTTAAGGAGAGTTTAAGAACCGGGGGAGTAGCTTTCCTGACATTTCATTACATGGTGGATGGGGTAACAATCGAGGCAGATAAATATGCATCTCTATTCAGACGCAATGTGCCCGGCATTGCTGTTCACTATATTGCCGGGGAGATCAATACAAAAACAATCCCTTTTATTAATAAGGAGTATAAACAAAAGGTGATTCCCGAATTAGCAGGGTTTGACGATTGGGAGTTATACAAGGATTTATATTCAACAAAACTTGAAAGGGGAAGCTCGGTATATAATGAGTTAATCAAGAGATTATGGAGCCAGACACTTGTAATCGTTGAAAAACTGGGTGCTTATATTGAAGAACAGGGGATCAACCTGCTCTATGCAATCAACGTGTGCTCGAATCCGGGCAATGTGGCCTTTGCCCTTGCCACTGTTTTGTTATCGGAAATGATGAAAATCCCGGTGATTAGTAACAACCATGATTTTTACTGGGAGGGCGGGATGTCGGCTTCCGACAGGAAAAAGGAAGGCAGCAGGACCGGCCCCCGGGATTTCTTTTTTACCAACAGTCACCTGGGAGAGGTGTTTTCTATTATTGAAATGCTCTACCCCTGGCAGTCTCGCTCATGGATCAATGTCAATATTAACAGGGCACAGAGCGAACACCTGGTTCGAACCAGGGGCCATAATCCGGCCAATGTGATGGAGATTGGAACAGCTGTGGATACATCACACTATACAAAAAGCGATAAGCGTAAAAACATTAATACCTTTCTCCAGCTGGAGAAAGCTTTTTCGGGATACAGAAAACAACTGATCTCTTATTCTGTTGA
>DRPN01000039.1 GCA_011374625.1 Bacteroidota bacterium | reverse complement strand
TCAGGTCTTCGAAGTTTTCCTTATCCAGGGCTTTGATAAAACGGCTAACCACTTCGGGCAGTTTTTTCTCTGTTGTCTCTGCCGCATTGATGATAATCACTTTGATGGTCTCCATCCCCGAAAGAAAGTCTTTCACATCCTGATCATCCATACCTTGCATCACCATATTGACCAGCCCGGGAGGAATACGGAAGGGATATACACCGGGCAAGCCTTCAAAATCGCGCATTACATGGTCAGCCACCGGATCCGGTCCGGAGGAGCAGGATGAAAATAAAATTAAGGATACTGTTGAGATAAACACTGCTATCTGACCGGGAAACTTGTATTCTTTTTCTGTGTTATCATTTTTATAAAGACCCCTTCTCCAACCCTTCCCTCTGGACGGGGAAAGGAGAAACTGAAAGGGACAAATATTATTACTTCTTTTCTTTTTGCTTCGAGTCATCCAGTTTCTGCAGCTCCTCCAACCCACTCACGTTGATAGCTTTGGAGAGTTGGGCAATCTCCTTCATGTCGATGATCCCGCGGATGTCTATCACGGCATTGTCGTCCTTCCCTCCTACCACCAACAGCAGTTCAACGACCTTTCCGTCTTTCTCTTTCATCAGAAACTTCACTTTCTGATCCTTCTCCATTACCAACATCAGCTCCTCGTATTCGTCTGCCGGCAGGTTTTTCATCACCTCATCATAAAAGTTGACATTATCTTCCCTGTCCACACTTTCGTCATTGGCTAAGATGCGAATACTCTTCAGGTTCTCCATCATCCGTTTGAATTCCGGATCATCCACCTGGGCTTCGGAGAACATGCTAAACATCTTGCTGGTAATGTACACTGTGGTATAACCGTCCTTCCCTCCATATTTGTCAAACAGTTGGTCCACGGCATCCTTTTGTGCGAAAACGGGAACAGCCATCGATGTCAGCAATACTGCAAAAATCCATTTTTTCATTTTCATAGCGGTAAATTTATTTATTTGTATTATTATTATTTGTTTTCAAATATTTGTTCATGATTTCACGGCTGTGGGACAGGGGCTCCAGTTGGGCCATCATCCCCAGCCCGGCAGACAGGTTATTCAGATATTTCAGCTCGTTTACAGGTTTGGCTGCTTGTTGTATCCGGCTCATCTCCCTGGCCGGTGTATTTATTTCATCCAGCCGCGCCAGCTGTCCGGCACCTTTATTAAACTGTTGTGATACATACAGAAGAATACGTTGGGTTTCCTGATAAGCCAGTTGCGGATCGGTATAGGTATCCTTTGGAACTTGCCTCATCCAGGTAAAATATACCCCCACCAGTATGAGCAAAGAGGCTGCCATAGAGAGACTCCGGGCCAGGACAGGTTTGATGTGCAGACGGTGCACCCTCGTTTCCGGCGCATGGGCATCTATCAGGTTTTCCAGACTGGCAGAGAGCGAAGAGGAGGATTTATTATTATGAGAATCGGCCATTGCCAAAAAATACTCCCGATCTGCTGCCAAAGGTTCCGGCACCTCACCGCCCAGAAAATAGTCGCGCAGTTTCTTTTCTTCCTCCAATGTAGTCCCGCCGTTATAAAATTTCTCTAACAGCTTTTGTATCTGTTCCTGTTTCATTGCTTATTGTTTTAATATAGGCCTCTCTCACACTCTTCCGTGCCCTGGACAACACGACCCGGACATTGTTCACCGTCATATTCACCGTTTCCGCTATTTCCTCAAAACCGAGTCCTTCCACATCGCGCATGTGCAGGATGGTACGCTGGGTTTCGGGCAGTTGCTGTACGATCTGCATGACATTTTTCACTTTTTCTTTCCGGTCAAGCTGCACATCCGGGGGATCTTCTGGCTCCTGCTTCTCCAAGACCCCCGGCTCTTCCATAGATACGGCATGCCTGGTCTTGATCCTGTCAAGACACAGGTTCCGCGTGACCGTAAAGGCCAACGCCTCCTTGCTGCGATATGTATCCACTTTTTCTCCCATCTTCAACAGTTTCAAAAACACTTCCTGCACTATGTCTTCCGCCTCTTCATGATCGCGGCTGAACCGCAGGGCAAAACGATACAGTTTATCGCTCATCGGCAAGAAAGTCTCCTTAAATTCCCGTGCATCCATGTTGTCCGGTTCTGTTTGCCCTGTTCTTTACTGAAAGTTAAAGATACTGTTTTTATGGATAAGGAAGTCCAGGGAATTCCGGAAGTTTATCCGGCCCTCCCCGGGCTTTGCCCTGCACGGTGGTTGTTACTTTCCTGCTTCCAGTTCCTCCAGAACCTCCAGATATTCCACTCCGGCTCCATGCACATTCATTCCTCTGGATATGGATGCCAGGCTCTTCGGTTTCAGTTTGCCCCTGATAATGATCAGGGCGTTGTCATCTTTTCCGCCGGCCACCAGTAACAGCTCCCTGATATAACCGGCTTCCATATGTGCCAGAATCTTCACTTTTTCATTTTTTTCCTGCACTACCATCAGCTCTTCATAACCTTTGGCCGGCAGGTCACGCACCACCTCATTGTAAAAATCCACCCCTGTATTTCTTTTTTGATCGTTATCCATTGCCAGGATTTTAATAAATTCCATTCCGCTGACCAGTTCGGCGGTTTCCTTGTCCTCCGGGTCGAGCTGAGACACCAGGTTGAACATTCCTTTGGTAATATGCACAGTGGTAAATCCGTCTTTCCCGGCGTATTTCCCAAACACACGGTCAGCCGCACTTTCCTGGGCCTGTAACAAAAACGGCATCAGCAATCCTGCCAGCCATAGTAAGCCTGTCTTTTTCATGATCATCATTTTTTAGTTAAATAATTGGTTCATTGTTCAAAGAGATGACGACCAAAAGAGAAATTCATTACAGGATCAGCGAAAAAAAACAGTACCGAAGCCAACATTCCGCCGAGTGCGCCAAGTAGAGAAAAGATTATCTTTTTTGGAGTATTAAATTCAAAGAAAGACCATAAGACAGGGGATCGGATTGTAAGTTTGCATCAGCCCCATTTCAGGCCCATCGTCAGAGGGGAAAAAAGCGTAAGTGGAAGTTGGAATTAAGTTATCAGTGAGTCTGGACCAGGGACTGGCACGAGTGGATAAAATCAGTTGGGATGCTTGCAATGAAAGTGGAGATCTGAAAGATCAGGAAGAGACCTATACAAAAGGCTCCATGGCTATTATCCTGAGTTGGTGCAGGCAGATAAAATATATACAACGCGGGAAAACCGGAGATGGTTGAAAGAAAGGGGAATCCGGATGACAGCCTCCCCATGGGCAGGCCTGGAAAACAATCTAATGTAACATAGTTATCCGCCATTTTCCATAGTTTGGCATCATAAACACCAAGTAAATGACTAACCTGATGTCTTCTATAAACCATAGCTTTTCTGCCACTAAAGCCCTTGCAAATAATTCTTTCTGGGTAATCTAATACTTCAGTTTAATAATTTCTATAAATTTACCCATACACTTTTAAAAAGAACCAAATTATTCCGGACAAAAACATGTTGAAAAAAGATTGCCAGACACAATAACATCAGAAGTATTCAAAAGATTTTGTTTATCATGATCATGCAGTTGTTAAGGTATTATTTTACCTAATAAAGTTTTGTCAAGCTCAGTTGCGGGAGAAAAATTCTCCGATTCCACATATTTCAATATACTGTAATACAGCTGTCTTGCTTCAGGTTTATCCTGAAGATGCAGTAGGTCTATGGCACATACCAGAAGGCTGCCCTTGCCGAATTTGGTTTCAAAGATCATCCCGAGCTTATGATGGCGAACGAAATTATCAATGGTCTGAATTAAAGGTTTGTAATTTGCAGGTGTTTCATCAAGTATTATTGGTTTACAGTTCTTGGTCAGCTGCCACCACTGCCAATTACTGTGAAACTCTGTTGGGAAATGAGCCAGCAAAGGGGATTCCGGATCACAAATAAATCCCAATGATCCGGGTACAACTTTACTCCTCGCTCCTTTGGCAAACATTGCAAAACTCCAAAAGTCTGGTTGAAAAGCGCCATTAATGCAATGATCCAGTTTCATTTTGCTATGATCAGGAAATAGGATTACTTTACCTCCTTTTTCAAGATATTTAACTGTCTTGGGGTCCAGACTTTCGGAAACCATAATTCCCTCCGGGATAACAGTGTCTACCGACTTAGGATATACCCAAATATCATAGACATTTTGATACCTTGTTCCCTCAATCCCAATGAGTAATTGTAATTTTTCAGCTGTTTCTGTCTTGCTTAAAGGGAAGGATATTTCACCGATATTCACAAGACCTCCACGCGCTATATTCACATCTTTAAAAATACCATGATGATATATTTCTCCCTGACTATTTACCAGTTTCCAACTCACATCCGCTTTAGGAAAATCCTCTTTGCCATAATGAGCTATCTCAATACTTCCTTTAAAATATTCATCGTTGGTCCAGGTATATTTTTCCATTTTAAGCAAGGGCACCACCTCACAGCAAAATTGCTTCCATTTTTCGGGAGTAACAAGGCCTTTGGATTCCATAAAATCATTCAGAATTCCCACAAGCGCTGTGCCCTGTGCCGGGAAATCCTGGATATCCAGTAATTGAAAACCTGAAAATTCAGGTGTTCTCAACGCAGCTTCAATTTCTTCCCGGTAACATATCACTGCCAGTCTTCCGGAGACCTGTACAAAATCATCTGCCTGGTCAAGCATATTGGCCTTTTTCAATCGCTCCCTGAATATTTCTAAGTTTCTTGCCCTTGTAACACCGGTAAATTTATGTATATCATTAAAATCAGGGAATACCTGAAATTGACCCACTTCATGACTAATTACAGGGACATTCACATTTTCTATAGCCTTAGTATAAGTATGTAATGTTGATGGAGGATTATATTCAATATGAGGTTTATTTTCCGGACATAAATGCATCGCAAAAGAGCCCCTTACGCCGTATTTACCTGAAGTCCTCGCGGTAACCCAAAAATCACCATTAGCAGGATCAGGATTTAAAGGCATATTATTGCTACCCTGGGCGTATAACCTCCTGGGGTCAATTTTCTTAAAGTGTTCAACCAGTTCAAACATGGGCTTATTACGTCCAAGTTCGTTACCCAATGTAAACATGGTAAAAGAAGGATGATTCCCAAAATATTTAAATATTAGTTCTCCTTCTCTTTGCAAATATTCCTTAAGTGTCGGATTTATCCTATCGGGATCCTCATCAAAGGAACCGTTCAAGTATATTCTTTGAAGCGTCTCATCTTCAAAGCTTTTACTATCCATTTCCGAACTTTGGTTCGGAAGTTCAGGCTGGAGATAAACCCCTGATTCATCCGCTGCCATTAAAGCCGCTTCAGGAGGAAACCAAGAGTGGAAACGCCAGTGGTTAATACCATAAGATTTTAGTTGCATAAATAACTTGAGCCATTCTTCCTTTTTCATCGGAGGATAACCGGTGAGCGGATAATTCGCGCAATCGACCCGTCCCCGTAAAAAAACCCGCTTCCCGTTGTTGTAAATGTGTTTCCCTTCCCTGGTGAACTCACGCATACCAAAATCTACCTGTTTTGAGCTGCTAAATTTCTTATCCCCCACTTCTGTAGACAAGGTCAGGTTCAGTTTTATCAATGCAGGATCAAATTCATCCCATAAAGGCACCTTTTTGTTAAAGTGGTAAATGTATTCTACCACTTCATTGTTTTTTATCCCCCTAATTATCTCTTTCTGTTTCTTTAATTTAACAATATTGTTGGTATTCCAACTTTCAGCACTGAGAAGCAGTTTTCCTTCTGCTTCTTTCTTAGCAATGTTTCCCAGGGTCAACCGGATCTTTACCGCATTGTTCTTTATATCAGGGTATACCTGAACTTCATCAATCCATACCGGGTCGGAGACCTGTAATTCCATTCTACCAACAATGCCATTCCAGTTTGTTTGGGTCTTCTCACTGATTGCAAAAGAATTACCAACGGGAGGCAATTTTGCATTGTCAACCAAAACCGTGATCCGGTGCTTCCCGGGTTTGATGGCTTTGGTCAAGTCAAAAAACTGAGGTGCACTCAGTGTGTTTTCATGACCACAATATATATCATCAAACCAGACATAGGTATCCTTGGTTCGCTCAAGAAGCAATTTTACATGTTTACCTGTCCAATCTTCAGGAATATCTACCACTTTCTGATACCATGCTGCACCTACCCAGTACCAAACACGCGAAAGGCGATCTTCTGCTTTTTCGTTCAAAAAAATTCCTTTTTTATTTTCGTCTGTTGTACCAGGAAGTTGAATGGAATCATTGAATTCCTCATTAAACCATTTCTCCTGAATTCCCACGTTGGCAGAATCAAGTTGAAACCCCCATGTGCCTGACAAATCAATATTCTCATTGTAATCGTAAAACGTTTGTTTGCAACCTGTCGCTATTATTAAAAATGCTGAGAGCTTTAGTAATGTATATTTCATCATTATCTTATTTTCTATGGTATTATTTTAAGGTATCTCTAAAAACTAATTTTACTCCCCCTCTATTTATTTGGGTAGTAACGATAGTTTCGCACAATACAAAGTCGCAAAAAATAAAATAAATAAAATTTATAAACTGATTTTCGGGTAATTATAATTTTTATTTTTATGTATTACTTTTATCTTCTCCTGCTCCTTTCCTTATCTCGGTTGATTAAAATACGACTCCGGCGGTCCCATGTAGGAATCCTTCACCCCGCCTGTATTGATTACGATCTTATCGATTACCACACCCGGATCGACCATCCATACCTTTAAAACATACTGTCCTTCCGACCGGATGTAATGTTTGGCATGCATGGTCATGAGGTTGGACATCACATCCCTGTCACCACGACGGGCGGTGATGATCTGCGGCGTTTCATTATCAAAGGCCACGGCGATCCTGCACCCGTAATTTTCATTAATGGGAAATGAAGGAATACAATAGAAGGTCAAAGTGATGGAATCAGCTGTAAAAAGATAAACGTTGTACTCCAGCATCGGAGAGTTATTCTGAATTTCAGTGGTACTGGAGTTACAAGGTACTGTGGTCGGCCACGCGGTCACTGATTCCCCGTTCCTTCCGAGACCTTTTATGATTGTCCAGGCTGCATATTCTTTGTCCGTTTTTTTCGTAAAATGTTCGGCTTCCATGGATACGGTTCCGTTGCTTTCAATATAGCCGTTTACCTGTTCACGGATTGGTAAAGGTGGGTTAAACACTGAAACATTGACCTCATATTTATCTCCGGCGCCACTTATTTCAATGACACCTTTCACATCCCTGCCTTGTGGTACTTTATCCCAGTCGATCGTAACCCATAT
>DRPN01000023.1 GCA_011374625.1 Bacteroidota bacterium | reverse complement strand
TTGGCCCCCTTTATACCCGGTCTTCAGATATTCCTGTTCGGTCAGACCAAAACCATGATACATTAAACTTGTTGACATTTTTCTGTTTTTTTAGCTTAAAAGTACGCATCTTTGTGATGAACCATAAATATTAACATGCACATCTACACCTTCGGAGAAGCGCTTTACGACATCACTTTCCGAAACGGGCAACCGGTTTCGGCCTGGCCGGGCGGAGCTATGCTCAATACAAGTGTATCTCTGGGCAGGCTGAAGATGCCTGTGTCATTGATCACCGAGTTCGGCCAGGACCCCGTAGGAGAATTAATCGAAGACTTTTTGCAGAAAAACGGCATCTCCACAAAGCATGTTGCCCGCTTTTCCGGCCACAACACCACCATTGCCCTGGCTTTCCTGAATGACAAAAATGAAGCTTCCTATTCCTTCTACAAAGATTATCCCGAAAAAAGACTCCGGGGGATTATGCCTGTCTTTTCCGGTTATGATTTTTTCCTTTTCGGTTCTTTTTTTGCCCTCGATCCTGGCATACGCCCCATATTGTACAACCTCCTGAAAAAGGCAAAAGAGCAAAATACTTTTGTTTATTATGATCCTAATTTCAGAAAATCCCATCTGGACCAACTCCCGCTTCTGAAAAAGAATATTCTGGAAAATATATCCATGGCCACCCTCATGCGTGGTTCAGATGAAGATTTTCTGAATATTTTTGGTGCCGGCGATGCGGACGAAGCCTACCGGGCAGTCTCCGACAGAATACAATATCTTATTTATACGGCCAGCGACCGCGCCGTGTACCTGCGGACACCGGACATCTCACTGGAAATTCCGGTACCTCCCGTAAAAACGGCAAGTACTGTCGGCGCCGGAGACACGTTCAATGCAGGGATTGCTTATGAATTATTTAACAGGAAAATAACCCCATTCTCCTTGGCCGATCTGAATGAAAACGAGTGGAAAGAAATAATCGGGACGGCAATCAGAATGGCAGGAGAAGTATGTAAGAGTTACGAAAATTATATTAGTATTGACATGTAGAACTGTACCACCAAGAAATTTCCATCTACGTAGATACCTATTTATCATTATTATACTGATACATACATGATCATATTTTTATGAAGTCAGAGAAATTTATAGAGCAGATACGGAATATCCTGGCTTCCTATCTTACCGGAAAGATTAACCGGATCAGCCGGATATCCCAGGGGTTTGCAAACATTAATTTTGCTGTGGACACAGACAAGAACAGATTACTGGTAAGGTTCTACCGGGAACAATCGTTGGAAAACATTGAAAAAGAAGTCCTTCTCATGCAAGTCCTGAAAAAATATAATTTCCCGACCGCTTATCCCCTACCGGACCGAACCGGAAAAATTATACATCCTGCAGAGCCTTATCCTGTGATGGTTTATCCGTTCCTCTCAGGAAAACAGCCCCCGCCCCTGGACGAAGACATCCGGCAGGTAGCAGAGGCTATGGCCAGGCTTCATACGATCCCCACGAAAAAAATCCCTCAAAAAAAGAACATCATTGAGCCGGCCCAATGTTTCAATCTAATGACTCACCTAAAACCGGGAACATGTGTAAATACAGAACTCCGTGCTTTATGGATTGAAAGTTTCCGCAAGGCGGAACCCTGTTTATCAATAGATCTTCCTAAAGGACTTATCCATGGGGATATATTTCCTGACAATACACTTTTTAATAACGATAAACTGGTTGCCATCCTGGATTTTGATGATTTTGCCATTGATACCTATTTGTTTGATATCGGCATGACCATCAACGGGTTTTGTCTCACTGATAACATGCCGGACAAAAGAAAAACCGATATTTTTCTTTCCGCTTATGAAAAAATACGTGTGCTGACCCCGGACGAAAAAGCATGTCTGGATGCTTATATTATCTGGACAGCTCTGGGCATGGCCTGCTGGCACATCAAAGATTGTCAGAATCAAGAGAAGCCGGGACAGAAGAAGCGCATCAGGGAGCTGATTCTCATGGCTTATAACCGGGCAAACTCTTCAAAACCATAAACCCCATGTCTCACACAACCACTTCCGTCACGGAAAGAGAGCTGTATCTCTCACTGGCACAACAGTTCGGCACACCTTAATATGTTTATGATGCCAATATGATCCGAGAGCATGTAATGATATTTCGCAAAGCTTCTGCTTTCTTGCCTGTTCGTATTTTTTATGCAGCCAAAGCTTTGACAAACACTTCGGTTCTGAGGCTGATGAAGCAACTGGGCACAGAATTAGACACGGTTTCTCCTGGTTTTATCATAGAACGGGAAAATCCGGAAAAACAGAGGGACAAAAACGAACCAGATTCGGGATTCAACCATCAGATCCGGAAACGGGAAACAGAGGAGGATATACTGCGTAATCAAATTCTGACAGATATTCCTTCCGGATTCTGGGCAGTTTCATTATCTTTGAGAAAACATTAAATACAAATACTCTCTCATGGGAAAATTGATTGGTATTCTCACAGCGGGCGGTGATACTCCGGGACTCAATGCGGCCATTCGGGCTATCGGCAAAGCTGCTATCGGCGTTTACGGTATGGAAGTGATCGGCTTCCGGGATGGTTTTCGCGGATTGATGGAAAACCGCTTCATTGATCTGGACAGCAAAGCCCTCTCGGGCATATTGACTGTCGGAGGGACGATTCTGGGTACCAGTCGGGACAAACCTCATAAAATGCAGGTAGGCAGCAAGATTATGGATATGACAGACGTGATTGTAGATAACTATCATAAACATCATCTGGATGCCCTGATTTGTCTTGGAGGCGGAGGAACACAAAAAAATGCATATCATCTGCACAAACACGGCCTGAATATCATCACCCTTCCCAAGACCATTGACAACGATGTAGCCGGCACAGATGTGACCTTTGGCTTTGACACGGCCTTGGGCATTGCCACCGAGGCCATTGACCGCTTGCATAGTACGGCACATTCCCATCATCGGATCATCGTGGTGGAGATTATGGGACACCGTGCCGGATGGCTTGCTCTGGGGGCAGGCGTATCCGGCGGCGCCGACGTAATACTGATCCCTGAAATACCCTATGACACCGATGTAGTGGTGGAATCTATCCTGCAACGCAGCCGTGCCGGAAAAAACTTCAGCATCGTCGCCATCGCCGAAGGAAGTGAATCAAAAAACATTCATACCCTCAGACTGGACCTGGAGAAGAAATTAAAAGAGACAAAGGATCTATCGGAACAGGAAAAAATTAAAAACGACATGAAAGATATCAACAGTCTGCATGCCAACAACACCATTCGTCTGGCAAAGAAACTGGAAGAGATCACCGGTCTCGAGTCAAGAGTTACCATTCTGGGGCACCTGCAGCGTGGAGGATCCCCCTCTGCTGCCGACCGGCTTCTGGCCACACGTCTCGGAACAGCCGCCGCCCGTCTTGTCCATGAAGGACAGTTCGGCATCATGGTGGCATCCAAAGGGAAAAAAGCGGTACCCGTACCCCTGGAAAAAATTGTAGGCAAGAAAAAAACCGTACCTCTCCACCATCCATGGATCGAAAGCGCACGGTTTGTAGGTACCTGTATGGGAGACAATCTGAAAGGTTGAAGGATGATTGACGAACGATTTTAAATTCGTTAGTTCTTATATGCTTTCTTATTTATTTTTTTTAAAAATTCCGGATTCATCTTCACCACTTTCCGGTCATAAGTCATCAGGCCGTTGGTCTCGGTTTCCACATCGGTAGTCTGTGTATAGACACAGGCACTCAAACCCGGCTTAATTTTATATATAAGAATTTGGTTAAAAAAGCTCTGATATTTTTTCTGCAGATCCTCTACGCCCTTCATTTTAATATATCCCCAGTTTTTCTTCACCCAGGTATGGTCGGGTACCGACAGTCCCAGCCCGCCGTATTCTCCCAGCACGATAGCTCTGTCTTCCTGAGCTTCAGGAGCTATGGGATTGGGATAGTGATGCACATCCAGCACATCTCCCACCCCGCGGTCGGACCAGCCGCTGGCTGCATCGACCAACCGTGTGGGATCGAGACTGCGGATATAATCCACAATAGCCGGGGTATCGAACTGCCCCCAGCCTTCGTTGAAGGCTACCCACATAATAATTGAGGGATGATTGAATTTGGTCGTGATCATTTGGGCCAGTTCCTGTTTATACTGCCGGGCCGAATACTCCGATCTGACGATATCAGGATCTTTGGGACCTATATACCGGTCTCCGCCGGGCATATCCTGCCACACCAGAATCCCCATCCTGTCACACCAGTAATAATACCGGCGGGATTCGACCTTGACATGCTTACGAAGCATATTAAAGCCCATCTTTTTGATCATCTCCAGGTCATATTTCATGGCTTCTTCCGTGGGGGGTGTATAAATTCCATCAGGCCAGAACCCCTGATCCAGCGGTCCGTTCTGGAACACAAACCGGTTGTTTAAAAGAATCCGCATGACACCCCTGCGGTCTTTCCCCAGACTGACCTTTCGCAAACCGAAATATCCTTTCACTTCATCGAATATTCCATTCCTATTTCCGTATTTTATTTCCAGATCATATAAGTCAGGATGTTCGGGAGTCCAGAGGTGTACCTCGCTTAAAGGAATATTGTTCAGCTCACCTTTTCCTTCTGCCTTAGCTGTGATCAGGGCTTTACCCTTGTAAAACACCGTAACCTCCACCTTATCATCCGGCCCGGGATGTGCAAACGTAAAACGGATATCCAGGCTTTTTCTGTCCACATCAGGATACACCCTATAGCTTGTCAGCCAGGAAGCAGATACCGGTTCCAGCCATACCGTCTGCCAGATCCCCGAAGTAGAAGTATACCATATCCCCCGGGGGTTACTAACCTGTTTACCACGAGGCTGTGTTTCCTTGTCGGTAGGATCCCATACCGATATCAACAGATCCTGTTCTTTTTCTTCGGCGAGATAATCCGTAATATCCAGTGTAAAAGGATCATAGCCTCCCTGATGTATACCCACAAAGCGTTCGTTCACCCATACTTTCGTCTCCCAGTCGGAGGCTTCCAAATGCAACAAGATTCTTTTCCCATTCCATTTTTCAGGCACGGTAAAAACACGGTGATACCAGATCACCTGGTTGGCCGTAACAGACCTGTGCACCCCCGATAAACAAGACTCCACCGGAAAAGGGACTCTGATCTGTCCGTCCCATTTCCAGGGTTTCTCCTGATAGCGTAACCGGATTCCATAATCCCACAGACCATTCAGGTTCATCCAGGCATCCCTGACCATCTGCGGCCGGGGGTATTCGGGCCAGGGATGATTGACAGAAACACTGTCGCTCCATGCTGTCGGCAAAGAACACTCTATTGGATGCCAAACAGGCTGGGCAGCCAGAAAAAAAGGAAATGAAAACAAAAATAAAAAAGGCAGTAAATTAGGTTTTTTCATCAGTTTAAAATTTTCGAATATTATTAATAAATACAAGACACATATTTTCTCTCAACTACTTATCCGCTTTCATCCTGAATTTCTACCTGTTATCCGGCCAGTTTCGACTCTTTGAGCCGCAGGCTGATCAAAGCGCTAAAAAGGATGAAGACTATGAAAATGAAAATGAAAATAAACATATGTTGAATTAATATTACATGATACTGTGCAGGTTATATATACAATCATAAACAACATGCTAAGCATGCCGATTTGCAGGACACTCACATGATAAAAAGCAGCAGCTTCTCCGGTTATCGGTGCAAACATAATCCATGGATCTCAACAACAATATTGATCAGGGCAAACACACCCAGAACAACCCAACGGTAAGGGCTGCGACCGGCTTTTGCATTATACATGATTTACATTTTGGTTGTATGACAAATAACAGCTCTCCAAAAGTAAAAAAAATCAATCAGAAATACAGATCAGAATAAAATACAGTTCATCTGACTTTTGATTTTTGTTAAAAACAATTGTTATATCTGGAAACATGATATATCTTTACTGTAATAAATAATCAGGAAAGGAAGCCTCTTTTCTTTAAAACATATAATCATGAAACGATATTTTTTTCAAAAACACCTCTTTGTCCCGGAACTTTTCTTATTGGCAATTTTTATATTTTCCTATGCCTGTACTTCCGTTCCAAAGAAAAAGGAGCAGGACAAGCCCAACATTATTTTCCTTGTCAGTGAGGACAACAGTTATTATTGCCTGGGATGTTACGGAAATGATTATGCCACCACACCCCATCTGGATAAGCTGGCCTCCAAAGGGGTTCTATACACCCATGCCTATGCCAATGCGCCGGTATGTGCGCCGGCCCGTTCTACTCTGATCACGGGGGTTTATGCCCCTTCTATGGGCACCCAGCATATGCGCAGCTACAATGCTATCCCGGGTTTCATCCGTTTCTTTCCCCGATATCTCAGAGAAGCCGGATATTACACGACCAACCGGCACAAAAAAGATTACAATGTCAGGAAGGATCAAAAGGGTACCTGGGACAATGATTTCTGGAGCTGGCATGATGCTTTTAAGGGTCGGAAACCCGGACAACCTGTGTTCATGATGTATAACACCAGCCAAACGCACGAACACCAGGTCTTCACCCGAACCTCTGCCGTGAACTATTTCCGGAATACCCTGGAAGACTTTGCCGGGAAGAAGATGACCGACACAGAATTCGAAAAAAGGGTGAAAAATATCCATCACGACCCGGCCACTGTGCCCCTTCCCCCCTATCAACCTGACACCGATAGCATTCGCAATGACTGGGCCTGGTATTATGACTGTGTTCAAATGATGGACGAGGAAATGGGGATCGTCCTGGACTCGCTGAAAAGGAACGGAATGCTGGATAATTCCATTGTGTTCTATTTCAGTGACCACGGTGGTGTTCTGGGTCGCAGCAAACGTTTTGTATATGAGACAGGAACCCATGTGCCGTTTATAGTTTATTTTCCGAAAAAATACAGGTATCTGGCCCCCGGACCGGCCGGTTCAAAAATCAACCGTCCGATCAGCTTTGTGGACCTTGCTCCTACGGTCTTAAGCCTAACAGGGATACATAATCCCGGTTACCTGCAAGGCCATGCTTTTCTAGGTTCTGCAAAGACCCCCGATCCTCCCTACGTGTATAATTTCAGGGGAAGGATGGATGAACGCTATGACATGTGCCGCTCGGTAAAAGGACAAAAATTTGATTATATCCGCAACTACATGCCTTACCGCATCTACGGTCAACACGTCTGGTACCTGTGGAAAGCTCCCAATATGCGCTCGTGGGAAAGAATGTACCGGGGAGAAAAATGCAACGACATCCAGTCCGTTTTCTGGAGACCCAAACCATCCGAAGAGTT
>DRPN01000108.1 GCA_011374625.1 Bacteroidota bacterium | reverse complement strand
TAATGTCCGGCCCGTTAAAAGACTTCAGGCATCTGCCGGTTTTGAATATTACTGGGATAAAAATGTGAACTGGGACGGACGTGAGAAAGATATCGAAAATAATTCTTATAATCTAAATGTATCTCTGCAGTACAACATAACCAATAAAATTCTGGTAAGCGGAGGTTATAACTATGCAAGTATGGGTGTGGGAAAAAACTATCAGTCAGATCTGAGTTATTCCCTTTCCTCTTCTTCGATTGGCTTCGGAGGAGATGTTGATTTTACTCCAAACATCCGCTTGAATCTGGGTTATTGTATGGTGATGTATAAGGATGATGCGGTTGACGTCCCCACGGTATATACACAGACCTATGCCAAAGACACAAAGATTTTCGCAGTCGGTCTGGATTTTAGTTTCTGAAAAAGATTTTACTAAAAAAAACCGCCTGCGACAACAGGCGGTTTTTTTACACGTAAAAAAACCGTACTTTTGTATTAAACAGAAATATGTTAACAGCCTGTAACTTTTTCGCAACAGGAAATAAATAATTAATAACCAATAATAAAACCATCATCATGCAGGTATTTGGCACCCCCAAAGCCAGGCTGACAGAAGAGGCCGGAAATTTTATTGACCTCTATGTTCAATTGGGAGAGAGAGCAGAGAATTTTTTACCTGACCGTATTTTTGACAGTCTTACACAGTTTGTCAGGCTGTGTTATGAAGAACCTGACGATCCTGCTACCCAGGAGGCTGAGATCCGGAAATACATCCTGGAGCTGAAGGAATCCATCCCCGGCTATGTGGATGTGTCGCTAATGCTTATGCCTCATGAAGATTCCAAAGCTTTCAGGTATAGCTCGTTGCGGAAGAATTTTCATGACAAGTTACTGGAATTGATGGATACCGAGCAGGTGGACGAAAAGACCAGGAAACAGTTCAATAATATCCTGCATACCCGTGATTATTCTTTGGGAACTCCTCCTGTTACACAGCAAACCATAGATTTTCTTTACACAATCTTGTTGGGAGATCATGTGAAGGAATTGCGTAAATTCAGGGACCTCATCGGGATCAGCAGCGATGTGGAAGAAGCACAATGGAATTATATGCTGGACGTCATGGATCAGATGATCAATCAGTCGACTCATTATACCAGCAGCGCCGAGAAAAATTATTTCATCAACAGGTCAGAATCGACGGTTAATTTCAAGGGGCTGAATGGTTTTATGCGTACTGTGGTATCGGGCAATGCGGATACGGCTATCGAGTTGCTGGCCGGCGAAGTCTTCAGCCCGGAAATGGTGCGCGTTATTGAATTTACTACTCCTGAAGCTTTGTATGAAGATATCAGGGATGATGCCGTACATATTTTTGCCATCAAGATCCCCAACATGCGGAAAAATCCGTTTAAACATTTCCGGTGGTTTCCGTTGCTTACCCGGATGATCTTTATTGACGATTCTCCTGAATCGCGGGCTTCCAATACCTCTTTGGTTTTTTGTTTTCACAATGGTATTCTGAATACGCTGAACAATGTTCACAATAAAAAACTGGGGGCCATGGCTAACAGCCAGCTCAACCTGCGTCTGATTTTGGACAAGGTGAATCTTGATAACATCAGAAAGTTCAGGGAGGCTGTTGAGAGGAAAATACAATCCTACGACCGCGAACTGAAATTGCTTGCCAAAGAACAATTGGCCGGCGAAGACGATCCCGAAAGGGAAATCATCCTGTATAAGTTTGATGAGTTTTCCCGGCAGGTGATCCGGGATAAGTACATCCTGTCAAAGTTCGGTGCTTTTATATCTTTTGTGGAAAAAATGAAAGATCCGAAGCAGGCCAGGGAGACTACGAAAAACCTGATTCGGGAGTTTGAAGATCGCACCCGCGCTTATTTTTATTCCGAGAACAAGAAACTGCAAATCGCTACAGTGGTGGAAGGAGGAGGGCGGAATCAGATACGTACTTATGCCGAATATCTTCTCCAGCGACCCCTGAAAGCTGTTAAGCCAGAGATCATTGAACGGTGCCGTGTTATCCTGGATGTTATCCCAGATACTTATCAGCGTACGCTGGAGATACATTTTCATAAGAATTTCGGATTGAACCTTTTCCTGGAAAAATACAAAGAGTATCTTACCAAGGTTGAGAACGAAGCGGATAACCGGGGACGTCTGATGAATTTCCTGATAGACCTTGGCATAGACAAGAAATACATGTCTCTGCCTGAAAAAGAACAAAAGATTATTCGTGAGTTTATCAGCGGGTTGGCCAATGTGGAAAAAACCTCTGTGTCGGATGACGTGCAGATGATCATCCGTGATCTGCTCTTTTTCAATAACCGCAAACCCAATCCGTTTATTTTCTATAACCAGGAGGCATCCTGGGAATACAAAGATCTTTTTCCGGCAGACCGTTTCGACCTCAATCCTTTTGATATTGATATTGAGTTGAATGACGAGGGACGTGTGGATTGGGAACGTCTGTTGAAAAAACTGGAGCGTATCAAGAATACCTTTCAATTGTTCGACGAATCGGGCAGTTTGTGGGACCGTTTTTGCGAGAACTCCACGCTGATCATCAACGATCCGGCCAACCCCTCCGGGTTTACCGATTTTAACAATATTTACCTGATCCGATTCCTGAAGTTTTTGAACAACAGCAAAATCACCCTCTTTCTGGATGAGGCTTATAATGATGCGGTTAAGATTGAAGATCCTGAGGAGCCTAAATGGAGGACTATCTCAAGGTATATCATGAACAATATCGGATCGTATGCCAAAATCAGTGTGGTTTCGTCCTTATCCACCACCAAAAACCTCGGCGCTACCGGCGACCGGCTGGGATCGTTGATCGCCACGCCGGCACGCAGGGATGTGATCAAATATGCCAGGAATCGTTTCGGTACGGAAAGAGGAAATGCCAATTCCCTGTATATGTTGGTGAATATCATGGAGGTGGCACAGTTAGCAAAGAAGATCAAGGACCGTATGGATGAGAACCTGCCCAAAGATGCTTCAAGGTATAAGATTAAGGAGAAACTAAAGGGTTATATCCTGGCAGAACTGGAACAAAACCGGAATGCACGAAGAAAAAACAGTCCCTATGGTCGCCGGCCTTCCATGTTTGAAGGTAGTCCCCTGCATCTCTTCCTGCTGGAGGAACTCTGTAATCTGGATAGGCTGGATGTACTTGATCTGCCGGATGACTTCAAGTACAAGGGAGAACCCTTTTTTAGCTACTATAAAAACCATTTGGTCAGCGAGTTGAACAAGTTCCGTGTAAATAAGATCTTCAGAAGCGAATCCAACAAACGGCTGAAACTGGCCAAGGAGACGGTTACCCGCATTCTTGAAGAAACAGGAAATCCTTCTATTACTGTTCTTGATTCGGATGGTTCGTATCTTTTCAACCTGCACATGCGGGATTTTTTCTCCTTTCAGGATTTGGAAAAGTTTACCATGAAACTGGCCAGTGAACGCGGTCTGGCATTTTTGCCTTATCAAAAAGGATTTGTGCGCCTGTCACTTGGGGATTATCTGGAAGGCAGTGAAGAGAGTTACAATATCTTTACCAGCGAACTGGACAACGTGATCCGGATCTTTCTGAAATACTGGAAGGAATTTTATGATAAAAGGAAATTGCCGGAAAACAAGTATGTACGACCGGAAGAGCTTCTGGATGAAATATTTATGGTACATACGGACCAAGAGCTGATCGACAGGCTGTTTGAGGATTTTAATACCATCAAAGACCTGCAGAAAGTATTGAATCAGTCGCTGAAAATCAGTGATATTAAAACACTTTACCATCCGTTTCCAAAAGTTAGTGGAGTCAATATTAATTACATCTCCGACTCCCGGAATGCGGTATTTGAGTTTTATGAGAATATCGGTAAGTGCCGCGACCTGAAAGAGTTTATCTCCAGTAAGGCTTTTACCAAAGTCTACGAGAACCTGCTGCCTCAAATATACAAAAAGATTCCTGCTATCAGGGATCTTGATATTAACACTGTGATCGCACAATACGGTAAATCTACTTTACTGAAGTACATTACCAGCAAGATCGAATTTCAGCCGGATGACTATATATTGGACAATCCGGATGAGCTCAACATCATGAAAGAAATTCTTATCGAGCTGGAGAACATCCTGTTTTCGGATGCCAAGGTAAAAATACTTGCTTTGAATGCCAACGAACGGGATATTTCCGGTGACCTCGCACGCCTCGAGGGTTATAACCAGATCTTGCGGAAGTACATCAAAGAGTTGCTTTTCTATTTCAATCTTCCTTTTGAAAACGAAGGTTTTGAGCCTTCTTTTGCCGAGCTTGTTAAAAAAACAGTAGAGAATTTTGAGGAGGTGATCCGGAAACCGGCCGGAGAGATCAATCTTTTTCTGGCTGTCAGTGATTATATGACCGAGGTAAGGCAATTGAAAGACTTTCAGCACATCCGTTTTGCCGGACGTTTTACCGAGGTAATTCTGCAATATCTGACCCGCGAAGTGTTGGAAACGGAAAAATCAGTATGGGAGAAGATCCTGGTATTGTATCTGTTGAAGAAAAACAGGAACTTCTGCAACCGCCTGCTGGAGCGTCTGCAGGTTTACATGGAAAAGATTGCCGGATATGAAGATAATGAAGCCCGTCTTTATGTGGAAGACCTGATAACAAAGGTGATGCCGCAAGATATCCGGCAGATCATTAACGAGATACTGGAACACCGGAATATTAAGATCACCGCCGAACATCTTCATGATGAAACGCGCAATGTGGTATTGTTTCTTACCGGCATGATGAACCGGACGAAAAATAATGAATATTATAAAAAGTACAATCATTTTCTGATTAAACTGACCGAGGCTGCTTTTTACCGGCAGAACTCGGCGCTCAACGAGATGATCCAGCACGGAATAGCCATCTACCGGAATTTTAAGTCGGAAAATGAACTGACAACCTGGAACAGGGGGTCGTTGAACTGGATCAACTCTTTGATGAGCCGTTGTGGAGTAATTGCCTGGGAGCAACCGGTGCAGATGCATACACGTATAGCAACCGACTCAAAAAAACGGGAGTACCCCTATCACAAGGTAGATAGACCCGATAAGGAAAAACCGCATGCCCGGGTGCTGGAGGATGATTCGCCGAATGAATTTATCAAGAATATGCAGTCGAGGCCTTCTTCCGACTTTTTTGCCAAGAGAATGAGAGAGTTTGTGGAAAACCTGGATGAGGAGGACTACCGCTGTAAGATCGTCCGTCATGGACTGATCAGGGAGATGTATATCTTCCAGAAATCATACCTGAAATATCTGACGGATAATTTCCGTCTGGTACAACGGGAGTTTATCCCGTTGAAAGAGGTGAAATCGTTTGTGCCTGATGTGATATACTTCCTCGGGGCGTCGGAGAAGGTTATATCCTATCCCTCCGTAGGTTATTTCGATTTGAAAGGGCCCAAAGGGAATATCAAGATCATTGTCACCCCGCTGAAAAAAACCATGGACTACTTCGGCAATATCAAGAAGCCCCGCCTGACCATGGTAAATGAGAAGATCAAGGAAAAAGGGGGGATGCCGGTGCACGGTTCCCTGTTTGCCGTCGAAGAAAATGACGGAACCCTGTTTGTTATCCAGGTGAGTGGCGACAGTGGCGTAGGGAAATCGGAGATGATTGCGGCCATGATGCTGAAATGGCTGCGGAAGAATTTGCCGGGGGTGCGTTCCATCAAACTGATCGCCGGGGATATGTTCCACGTGTTCCCTGATAAGGAAGGGAACCTTTACGGTATCGGTACCGAGGTAGGTGATTTCTCCCGGGTGACGGATTTTAACCCCGATTTTATCAAAGCCTACAAGGCATTGTTTGAAACCAGCGCCGACAGCAATGTGGAAGATCTGAATTCACGGAGCACCATTAGCGGCCTGTGTGATATCTCCATGCCTTACAAGATTGATATTATGCTGACGGCCTATAACTTCAGCCGGGAAGAAGCCGGCGTGAAACGTTATGCCAACCCGGAAAACTTTGTTTTATACCGGGATTCTCATGGGGAACGAAAAGAGAAGGCCACCAGCTCTGACAATCCCAATATCCAACGAACGTTGCTTCGATATACTGCGGACCCGAAAATTGTCCAGGTGATAGATACCCATGGGAATTATCTGGATCATGTGCTGGGTTGGGAAAAAGACGAGTTCACCGGGAGAATATATCTTGCTTCCACTTATAAGCTGATGGATAAAATAGACGTAGAGGATGTGGTGAATCAGATCTTTGAAGAAAAGACATTTATAAAGGATGAGAAAGAATATCTTATATGCAGGGTAAAGTTTGACATCATTAAAAACCGTTTCCAGGTACTGGCCCGGGAGGTTTTATCCGAAGAAAAGAAACAGGAGAAGAAAAAACCATCGGAAATCTCCCTGTTGCTTGACCGGACCTTCTTTTCAACCATTTTCGATTCTCTGGCCAGTACACCGGCGGGCAATCCGTTTATTTCGGAGTATGGGGAACATGAGATGAAGATGAACCTCATCCGTGTGCTGAAAGGTGACAGGGATGGCCGCGGAAAAGGGAAAAATATACAGTTAGGCATACTCTCTACAGATCTCGGAAAGAAAGGAAAAGAGATCACCGGACCGGAAAAAGCCGCTGAAGACCTGCTGACCCTGATCCGGGAGGTGCGTATTCTCAGGCCTGAGATCAATGAACAACGGCAATATGTCAAACAAAAGATCATCGAAGCCTATGGTCCGTTGTTTATCCATCATAAACATAGTCTGGAAGTGTGGCGGTATAACTATCTTCTGTATCAGCTTGAAAAAATGAGAAAGGCCCAATTGGTGCGTATGGATAATCCGGATGAAAAAATTGATTTATCAGGCCTGATAAACTTTGATCCTTTGCCGGAAGAACATGAATTCAGCCCATTGCTGATCACGCCCAATATCAATATTGAGCTTAGCGCTTTCAGTGAGACCTATGAGCAGCTGATGTGGCTGCCTAACAACCTGGAGTTTTCCGATGAGTTATATCGTGATTGTGATAAACTATACATTGCCACGGGATACAGCCGGGAAACAATCGTCAATAATATGGTCTTGCAGCTACTCTTGATGAATGGGTATATCGGGGTGGAAGATATCAACAAAGCCAGGATCACCGAGAAGGTAAATCGCGAGACCATTGCGGCTGCGAAATATGCCTGTGTACGAAAATATGAAGAAGTTGTGGGTGCACGGACGGAAAAATAAGTGAATAAATAATTGTAAAGAAGAGACGTTAAATGTTGCTTCCCTTTTAATCCGCCTTCGCGTTCCGATATGGCGGATGAGAAAAAATGGTTTTATTCACCGACCCTCCGGGTCGTTAAAATTTTAAACGGATGAAATAAACTCAAATTGCGCAACAGAGTTATTGTAAATTGCCTTTTAAAAGAGTTGTTTATATCGGTTATTATGATGCTTGATTTTTATCATGCAATACCGGCGTTTTATCAAAATAATAGAAACAGACGCCTCCTTTTAAATAATCTATACG
>DRPN01000058.1 GCA_011374625.1 Bacteroidota bacterium | reverse complement strand
TCTTCTTTTCCGTAGATTCTAACCGCTTTGGTTTTCATGATTCATATTTTTTTCTTCACCATTCTTTTGTGTCAATCGTCCCGTCCGGCCATAATAGCCGTTCGGACGGGCTTTCAGGGTTAATCATTTTTATTCCTATTTTAGGGAATCTTCATTATCACATTGCCTTCCTGCAAATTCCAAACGTGCAACAGTATTATTGTTTTGCGTAAATGCTTCCTTGCTTCACTTCAGCATCACCTGTCCCCCTGTCACAGGCAAAGCCTGACCGGTTTCATATTCCTGTTCGATAAGGTATTTTACGGCTTTGTACACGTCTTCCACAAAACAACCCCTTCTCATAGGCACCATATCCTCATAATGTTTTCTCACATCTTCTATGCTTTTGGCCCCGGGAACCTTCCCTGTTTTCAGGTATTGCACAAACAGTCCACTTTCCGGATCCGACCATAACGGACCGTCAAAGAAATTACCGGGACAGACGGCATTCACCTTTATGTTTTCCGTCACCAGTTCCAGGGCAAAAGACTGGATCAGTCCGATGCTCCCGAATTTACTGCCGGCATAAGCAAAATTCCGGTTGCTGCCCTGTAATCCCGATTTGGAGTTGATTTGTACGATGTCCATAAAATACCCGGGACGATATTTATGCTGGGTCTTCATCACGCGTGAGGCGTATTTTGTTCCCAGGAAAAGACCTTTATAATTCACCTTTGTCAGGAAGTCAAAAGCATCCTCCTCCAGGGTCTCCAGTCCGCCGGCCTTCAGCACGCCGGCATTGCTGACAAAGAGATCCAATCCGCCAAAGGCAAAGACCGTCTGCAGGATCATGGCATCTACAGATCTGCTGTCGGTGACGTCCACAGGAATAAAAACGATGGCCTCACTACCTGTTTTTTCAATGATCTCGTTCACGCTTTTCTCGCCGGTTTCCCGATTGATGTCTGCCACTACCACACAGGCCCCTTCTGCGGCAAAATGTTCCGCCAGACCTTTTCCGAAGCCCTGTGCAGCACCGGTGATCACCACAATCTTATCTTTAACAATACTTTCTTTATTATCTCTCACATCCGATAAAGTATGTCCCTGCAATGCGTCGTTTACTTCTGAGAAACTGTTCCCGATAGCCAGTAAACCGGCATTTTTCAGCATTATGAGCCGATACCCTTCATAGATGTAATTGAGTATTCCCTGTATGATTTCTTCATTATCTTGTCCTTCCTGTTCCAGCCAAGCTACCTTATTGCCCTGCCATGAAATCTTCCACTGTTCAAAGTTTTCTTTAGCACGGGAAGCCTTTAACAGGTCGCTGTTACGGTCAAGTTTAGTGATCCATGGTTTGTCCGCTTTCCGGGATACCCTGACTGCAGGCAGTATTTCATAAGCCAATCTGTATTCCATTGTTATTTCCATGATTCTGACTTTATTATATTTTCAGAAAATAATTAATAACCGCATTTCCCAATTCAGTAAAATAATCTCTTTTTGTGGAATAACATGTTCCGTTAGATAAACAATAACCCGTTTCTCCGCGGGCTGTCAAATATTGATGAGCAGCCAGAACACAAGAAGACTGCCAGGAGATTCTTCGAAGGTTGTCTGACAGGAGAACTCCGTTACGGCAGGTAACGGTCAGCGGCATCATCTCCGGGGTATTGTGTTCGGTACCAAACATGACCAAAAAACCCCTGTTGAAGAGGTACTCTGTATACTCGGCAAGCAGTGCAAAGCTGTTTCTTCCCGGGATAAATTCCACAGCATTTATTCCCATCATCTCCAACTTAACTGCCAGTTTTTCCTTGGGATATTCAAAATCCGTAATCTCCCCTTTGGGATTATCCAACAAGACCGGATAACAAGGTATTCCCCCCGATTCCAGAATAAATTTCCTGATGGTATTTACCGGGAGAAAAGCATCCGGATCTTCGGGAATAAAAGCGGGCCCTCCTTTTTTTAATAAATAACCGCGTATTTCATTTTCCAGTCTGGCCGGTTCATCTGGATGGGCGGCAGGGGCTCTCCCGTTAAACATGCAGGTATATATATCAAATTGTTTTTCCGTATCCGGAAATTTCTCACTTACTGCCAGCCGGATAGCCTTGGCGACATGTCTCTCCCTGACCAGCTCCCGGGCCAGGTTATTTTTTATTTTTTCGAAAGATATTTGCAATCCTGGTACGGTCTTTTCAAAATGTTGGTTCACTTTGTCTACCATCTGACGAATCTGTTCACTACTTCTGGCAACCAGATCATCCAGGAAATTTTCTTTTCCACAAGGAGGGATATAAGGAAAACGAAGGGCTTTCCCACTGAAATAAGTGCGCCCCGGGTTGTTAGGATCATTGACCCGTATGCCGTTTTGCTGCTCTTCCTCCAGCAGGCCGATAAACTCTATATTGAACAGGGGAAAAACATGATTATCCAGTCCCAGCCTGTAAAATTCCTCATACCCTTTAACCGTATTAAAATCATTGATACCCAATACCTGTACGTTTTCTTCCACAGCCATGCGGAAAGGTTGTTCAAGGTCGGAAAAAGCGCTAAAAGAAAAAGGAGTATGGATATGTGCATTAACATTTAGTACTTTATCGTTACGGTATGCCATCAACTTATCTGGAGCCGGGAAGTCTTTGAATATCGAGGTTAGTATATTGTGGTTCATGATTTTTGGTTCTGCGTTTGCCTGAAAACTTATAAGATGTTTTAAATATGTATTTAAATATGTATTTATATATTTATTTAAATAAATATATATTTTTTACCATAGTAGCACTTCTTCCGGAGCATGGGCCAGGTTTACGGCGAACCAGTCGGCATTTTTCATTTTTTCCGCCACCCCTCCCAGGTAACGGATTTCTCCCATTCCGGTAAAAGGGATAAAATCGGAGGTTTTCACCTCCATGCCTTTTTCCCGGAACATTTCCACGGAAGCCAGAGCAATATATTTTTCCGTATCCACCAGGACCCCATCCATATCAAACAAAACACCCTTCAGCATTGTCATTAATTTAAGAAACAATATCCCCTACTCTGTTCATTACGAACTTCGGCTTGTATGGAAAGTCTTTTATAGTTTCCATAGAAGATATTCCACTGAGAACCAACAGGGTGTCTATTTCGGATTCTATACCTGCGATAATATCGGTATCCATGCGGTCCCCAATGATAATGGCATCTTCCCTACTTACACCCAGGCGCCTTAGAGCGATTCTCATCATCAGGGGATTGGGTTTCCCGACAAAATAAGCCTGTTTTCCGGTGGCTAGTTCTATGGGTGAAATCAAAGCTTTGGTGGATGGTGCTATTCCGTTTTCCACCGGTCCTGATAAATCGGGATTGGTTCCGATCAGTTTGGCTCCTTTGATTACCAGGTTCACCGCCTGTTCCAGTTTCTCATAGCTGTAGTTGCGGGTGTCTCCCACGACCACATAATCCGGGTCAATGTTGTTCATTGTATATCCCACATTGTACATGGCATTAATCAGGCCGGCTTCGCCAATGATGAATGCCGTTCCTTTGGGTTGTTGGGAAGAAAGAAATTGTGCAGTAGCTAGGGCACTGGTATAAAAAACATTGCGGTCTACATCTACGCCCATACGGTGTAGTTTTTCCTGCAGTTCACGAGGGGTACGTTCGCTGGAGTTGGTCAGGAAAAGAAAGTGTTTCTTTTCCTTCTTAAGCCATTTCACAAAATCATTTACCCCCGGCAACAGGCGGTCTCCATGATAAATGACCCCATCCATATCAGAGATGAACCCTTTCTTATCCCGGATATAATTTTTGATTCTTTCTATTTCCATCATTTAATCGTTTTATTTTTCTCAAAAATACGACAATCTTACTTATTTATCCGGCAGAGGGTTCATCATTAAAGAAAGAAAGAATATTTAAATTCCTTTTCTTTTCTGAAACAGCAGATTATCATTGGTATAATTGTTCTTCACCTTGTGTCCTTCCAGGGGCATGATTCTTTCGTGGATAGCATCCACAATCCATTCGGGTTGCGGGAAGAAGAAATGCTCCAGTTCATGGGCCGGGGTGATCCAGTTGCGTGATGCCACCACTACAGGAGGAGCATCGAGGTCGTCGAAAGCCAGGTCGGCCACAGACTGTGCCATATCCTTCAGATAAGAACCTCTTTCGGTAGCATCTCCGGTAATCACGATCTTTCCTGTTTTTCTGACCGATTCCAGCACAAGGCTGTAGTCAAAAGGAACAAGACTTCGGGCGTCAATTACCTCTGCAGCGAGATTGTATTTATCTTTCAGGACGTCGGCAGCTTCCAGTGCCCGGTAGAGGGTTGCCCCGATGGAAAGGATTGTGATGTCTTTTCCTTTCCGTTTGATATCCGGCTGGCCGATAGGGATCTCATAATAGTCTTCCGGCACACCTCCTTCGTGGAAGTATTCACCGATGTCATAGATACGCTGGCTTTCGAAGAACACCACCGGGTCAGTACCCTGCAAGGCTGCATTCATCAAGCCTTTAGCATCATAAGGCGTAGCCGGGAAGACCACTTTCAGTCCGGGAATATGAGCGACCAGAGAGGTCCAGTCCTGTGAATGCTGGGCTCCGTATTTTGATCCCACCGATACCCTCAGCACAACCGGCATCTTCAGTATCTGACCGCTCATGGCCTGCCATTTAGGCATTTGGTTGAATACCTCGTCGCCTGAACGGCCTAGGAAATCACAATACATGATTTCGGGGATGACGCGACCACCGCACATAGCATAGCCAATGGCAGTTCCCACGATGGCTCCTTCGGATATTGGGGTATTGAACAACCGGTGATAAGGCAGAGCTTCCGTCAGACCGCGGTATACGGCAAAGGCTCCGCCCCAGTCACGATTTTCCTCCCCATAGGCAATCAAGGTGGGATCTTTGTAAAAACGATCCAGGATCGCTTCGAATATCCCGTCACGCAACTGAAAGGTTTTTAACTTTGAAAAAGGCTTTCCGTTTTTATCGAGTGCAAACCTTTCTTTCCGTTTTATTTGTTGTAATCTGGGATTTTCTTCTTTGGGGATCAGCACCTCCGGTTCCCGGTCTTCCATTTTCTCCACCGATCCATTTGAGAACATCAGTTCACCAATCTTATCCGGCTTGCTAATCATGTCCATGCGCGGTGAAAGGGTCTCATCCACTGTCCACTTAAGCACTTTTTTCAGACGTTCCGTAATCCCTTCGCGCAAGGTTTCAATTTCATCCCTTGAGACCATCCCGTTTTTTTCCATTTCGTTTTCAAAGAACTTCAGGGAATCATGTTCCATCCAGGCTTCAATTTCTTCTTTGGTACGATAGGTGGAAGCATCCGAGGGAGAGTGTCCACTGTAACGATAGGTCAGGGTATCAAGTAACACGGGACCTTTCTTTTCCTCCAGAATTTTTTTCTTTCGGCGGAAAGCATCTATTACGGCCAGAGGATTGTATCCGTCAATCCGTTCGGCATACATCATTTCAGGATTGACACCTGCACCCACCCTAGCAAGAATGCCATATCCCATGGTTTCACCGCTGGTCTGTCCACCCATGCCGTACTGATTGTTCATGAAGTTAAAGATAAGGGGCAGACCGCCACGGTACGGCTCGTCCCACAGGGTTTTGAACTGGTCCATTGTGGCAAAGCTGATCCCTTCCCAAACAGGACCGCATCCCATGGAGGCATCTCCGATATTTACCACGACTATACCGGATTTTCGGTTTACCTTTTTATATAAAGCGGCTCCTACGCCAATGTCGCCCGATCCTCCTACAATAGCATTATTGGGGTATATACCGAAAGGCGGGAAGAATGCGTGCATGGATCCGCCCAGGCCTTTATTGAAGCCGGTTTTTTTTGCAAAAATCTCTGCCAGGGTACCATACAACAGGAAATCCAGCGCCAGATCAGGCACGTCAGGATGTTGTTCCTGTTCGACTACCTTCAGAGTAGCTCCTTCCATATAGTTTTTCATGGTATCAAGCAGGGCATTGTCTTCCAGTTTGCGGATAGCTGACATACCCTTAGCCAATATCTCCCCATGGCTCCGGTGCGATCCGAAAATATAATCTTCCGGTCCCAGCAGCCAAGCCATACCTACAGCTGCCGCTTCCTGGCCAATAGAAAGGTGGGCCGGGCCGGGATGGTTGTAAGAAATTCCCTCGTACTCGTTGGTAGTCTTGATCTTATTCAACATCGTTTCGAATTCCCGGATGATCAACATGTCCCGGTAGATCTCCAGGAGCTCGTCACGGGTATAGTTGTCTTTTTCCTCTGCCAGGGTTTTCTGATACTGGTTCAATGGAATCTCACCAAAGGTGATCTTTCCGGGTTTCCTGACTTTCAGGGGATCGATAAAAAGTTTTTTCGGCATTTTTAAGATATTTGAGAGTTTAGAGTTTAGAGTTTAGAGTTATATTCATGGTTATAATCCTTCTACTGCGGGGTTGAAATGTTCAATTTCTTCCACCACTGTCTGCAGGAACCTGGATGCCGGCGCTCCGTCAATGGCACGGTGGTCATACGTCAGTGACAAGCCTATCCGAGGAATAAATCCGAAGGAGCCGTCTTCCAGTTGTCCGGGTTGATAACGTATTGTATTTACACCAAGGATACCCATCTGTGGGATGTTCAGTACCGGCGTGAAATATTCTATTCCGAAAGCTCCCAAGTTGGTAAGCGTAAAGGATGCATTTTCTGCGTTCAGCAAGTCGGGGTTGATGTTCCCGGCCTGACATTCTTCGGCGAGCTGTTTCATTCGTATGCTTAGTCCGTTGAGGGTCAGCATGTCCGCATCTTTTATCACCGGCACCATCAGGCCTCGTTCCGTATCGACAGCAAAGCCCAGATGTATATGGTTGAAGATGCGGACCGTATCCTCCAGAAAATGACCATTGATCTCCGGATGTTTTACCAGGGCCCTTATCAGAGCATAGCTAACCATATCATTAAGCGTGATATTGGGCAGTGATCCGGATTCGGCCAGAGGTTTAATTTTCTTACGTAGAGCCAAAAGCTTCCGGGCATCAGCACTGGTATGATGGGTAAGCTGGGCTGAGTTTTGCAATGATTTATACATACTGTTGGCAATCAGTTTGCGCATCCTGGTGAGCGGCTCGTCACGATAATCGCCAAAGGTGGAAGAAACTTCACCGGCTTTTACCAGATCGCGGCTGGTGACACGTTTTCCAGGTACCGCTTTTTCCGAAGGCACAACCAGATGATCTTTTTCCATTTTCTGCCGGGCCAGTGGCGTGATCGCCGGCTGGTTTTCCATTATCTTCAGGATATCCTGTTCTATGATCCTGCCTCCGGGCCCCGTACCTCTAAGAGTCATGTAGTTTATTCCTTTTTTCTCAGCCAGTTTTTTGGCACGGGGAGAGATTTTGATTTCCCCCTGAGGTTTGGAAATGGTTTCAGTAAATTTCATAGTTTTGGTTGGTTCCGGAATTTTTTCAGGTTCAGGTGTGTGAGGTGGTTCTTCCTGCCGGGCAGGTTCTTCTTTTTCACCTTTTTTGAATTTCTCTGTGAATTCTCCTTCCTTTCCAATTACAGCT
>DRPN01000033.1 GCA_011374625.1 Bacteroidota bacterium | reverse complement strand
AGCTTTGCCCTGGGAACCGACAGCGGAATTTCCAGGGTGTTGATCCCTTTTTTAAGATTTACGGGAAGATCTTTCTGTTCATCCTCAATTTTCACTTTGAGGTTTCCCCGGATATTTTCAGACGTGGTATTTTCAACGGAAACCTTTACCAATACATTCCTGGCTTTTGCCGGAAGCTGATTCATGACAAAAACATCCGAAACAAACACCGGATTTGTCACCGTCAACGATACATTATCCAACCCGCTGAAGTCGCGTCCGGACGGCAACGTGTAACGACCCCAGTGAATCTGAAAGGCATCATCGAATCCACGGGAACCTCCCGGATTGGTTAGCCGGATTGCCAGATGATTGGACTTTCCGAATTCCAGGTAACGTGATAAGTCAAATTCCACCGGTGTTTCGCAGCATAGATCGTAACCGGCAAGTTTTCTATTTAAATAGATCTCAACCCGCACTCTGGCACGGGCGATGTCCAGGTGAATAATTTTGCCTTTCCAGTCGGATGGTACCTGTATGTCTCTGTATATCCAGCTGACGCCATGGTAAAAAAAGCCGGGATCGCCGTTGGCGTAAAGCTGCTCAATACATACCGGTGTTTCACAGGGCCGGCCCAGTGTTTGCAGATTTTTCCATCCGCAGGTAGGAGGGTTTACCGGCAGGTCGGATAAGTTGAACTCTCCGGGCGCAAACAAGCTGTCGTTTTCCCATTCTGCATTTTCATCAAGCCATATACGCCACCCTGAACCATCCAATGAAATGGTCTGTCGAGGACTGGTAGCTGATTGATCACTCTTTTTTAAGGGATCAGCCATTCCCTGTTGAAGGACGAATCCTGAAATAATAATCAGGCAAAGGATCATGGCAAGAACAGGAAGCTTTTTCATTTTCGTTAGGGTGTTTATTTCAGTTTAAAAGTATACTATTTTTTTGAAAAAAAAGAATGAAGGTATTTTCATATCGGGCATGCCCGATATGAAAATATCCGGAGCTCTGATAAAGAGTGATTTCAGGAGGATATTCTCTCCTGCGGCAATAAAATCCAACCGCTCAAAGGTGGGTAGTTTTTTCCTGGCATCTTCGGGAAGAACATCTTTGCCCAGTTCATGCAGGTACATTTTCCCGGGTAAGCCTGCCTGACGTATCTGTGCTTTTTTCTGTTTTCAAGTCTGGTCTCATATTCTTTTTCCATCAACCCCAACAGGTACATCTCATATTCCGTTCTTTTACGGGTTGCCTGCCGGGCTGCTTCTTCAAAGTCGCGCCTGAACACCGGAAGGCTTAACATCTTGCGACTGATTCCTAATGTCCGGGAGATGCTTCGCTGACTCTCACTCTCTTAGTATTTCATTGTAATTTCCTGTTTCGCGGACATACTTATCATTTCGTTTTTGAACGAAAATAAACGTTCGTTCCCGTTCGACATTCGACAAGTGGTATACTTTTTAATTGAAATGCGGACTACTTTTCAGTTAATCTAAGTACCTCAAAGCTAATGATAACACTGGTTTTAGAGATTATTATCAAACAATCTGTCTATTTTGCCAAAAATGTTGATAATGAGATAAATAAACAGGTAAGAATACTGCATATACTGGCCTAAATAGCTATATATGTGTTAAATGCAAACAAAAACGACATGCAACACACGAAGATTACGCAAAATTTTGGTGAATTTCAAAAATTCATCGATAGCGATAACAAAACAGGCTTATGCATGAAAGACATCAGGGAAATGTTGATTAGGTATGCATTCTATGATCTGCTTCATAATAACCTAATCCTTCACAATTTTTTTCCTGTAGACCAGGGACGAAGTCCCGTCAATTATTTCAATAATATATAAGCCCTTTTCCAATTCATTCAGATCTATGGCAGTATGATCCTCAGAGAGGTCTGTTCTGTACAACAGGGAGCCATTTATTATGGTGTATATACTTGCAACGGCGTGATGCGATTGATGAGAATCGATATAAAGATAATCGTGCACAGGATTCGGAAATACACGGAACCTGTCACAAGTCTTTTCTTCAAAGGATGTCCATGTCTTCGTCCCCTTCAGGTAGACCTGTATGGCAATACGTTGTATCAGCGTATCCGATGTAATATCTGAATTGATGGTCAGGATGTCATTTATTATGTTACTGTCAATGTTAGCCGGAAAAAAATACAGATCCAGGCTTCGTTCTTCACCTGCTGACAGGGTCAGAGGAAAAACTCCCTCATTGAAATAAAATGCATTTGAATGCAAATTGTAATTTGAAAGCTCGAGTTCACCATCGGAGTTGTTATGGATCTTCAGGCTTTGTACAGGATGGGAGTGGCCGTCCCATTCTCCGAAGTCAACGGTATCTCTATCCGCAGAAAACAATGAGGTCTTCCAAGGATACTTATACGCTACCGGGGATGCAGCACCTAAGGTATACTCCATCTCTTCAGTATATTTTATCTTCATTGCTACTTTTCCCTCTTTTGTTACTTCCAGCACCGCAGGATCGTCCAATGCCCCGTAGCATATAATGGTATTGCCATTCTCCAGCCTTTGGGCCGATCCTTTTATCCGGGAGAAATAACTTTTATCAGCGCTGTAATCCCACACCCTGGTAACCGTCATATTATTTATATCGAGTTTATATTCAATTGCCCGGGAGTATCTTGGAACATGAAAATTACCGTTATCAAATAATACAAAGTTCCCGTTCTCCAGCACGCCTAAACTATGAGGCAATGAAAAGGCATCAGAGGGATCTGTAAAAGTGAACTGATTTTTTTTCCCTCCCAGCCGCCAGATAATTTCACCATTGACCCTGTTGATCTTGGTAATTTCATTCATTGATCTGGATATCAACAAAAGGTTCCCGTCCAGGTCTGTTTCAATGGAATTGGGATGCACATTGTCGATAGACATTGATGTCAGGGGTACCCAGCTGTCTGTGATCTGGAAATAATCCATGGCATTCCATTCAAATACGACCTCTTTGTCCTTGTTCTGTATCTGGATAACTGCTCCTTCCACCGTAGTATTCTGGTAACCTCCCTCAATGATGCTGCTCAGGTCCATTTTAACCGGATTCTCCCCAAGTAATATGTACTCACCCCCTGTAGTATGAAGGAAATCGTGTCTGTCAATCTTGTATCCATTCTTGATAGGTACAAGGTCAATTATATTATAGCAACTGTCCAGAATAGCAGTGGTCCTTCCGGTCTGCAGTTTCATTGAGAGGCTGAGGTAACCACTTGGTTGCAATTGGAAATAGTTATGCATTTCAGTATAGTACCTGTAAAAGATAGGAGTTCCGTAATTATCAATGATCAGCAGCCAGGTATCCTCCTTTCTTGAATTGAGACTTAGGAATATATACCCGGGACTCACATCCGTTGTACTGGATATTTCATAAAGTGGATATCCGGCAGGCAGGACCATTTCCTGGGCAGTGGCTGTACCTGCCATTGCCAATAGAATTAAAAAGCCTATAACACCTTTTATAACACAATTTGCACGCAAAAGTAAGTGGTTTGATATTGATTATCTACCGAGTGTACTTATCTTTTCAAAATCCGGAGGTTGTCATACAGGATTAAAAATCAAAAATTTAAATCCTGTATGACAACCTCTGTTTATCTGGTCCTGAAAACGGATTATACCAATTATCAGGATAAAGAGTCAAATACTCAATAACTATTCTTTGGGTGTGATTTTAAAACTATACGTAGGACTATCATCGTAACCCGACCACGCTACCTCAATATTCAATGCATCTGACGCGGCAGAATATGTACCAGCCGGTCCAGCGTGGAAAGTTATATCATACCCCTCCGCCGTAACGGAAGCATCCTCCAGCAGGGTTAAATCCCCCACCAGGGATTCCATGTCAATAGTTTCCAATTTAAATTTGAGAACAACTTCCGTCGCCTCACCATATCCCCAAAAATCAAAGGTTACCTTTAGCAGGCTACAGTCATCATCTATTTTTTCACCAGTGCAGTATGTTGGGGCATAAGATCCCCACACCAAATCCTGGCAATCCAGTTCTCCGGACCAGCGATCAGCCAGGCAACCAATGGGTTCCACGTAATAAGCCATTACGATTGTCCAGGTGGCTGATCTGCCAGAGGGAGCAGTGACCTTGTATTTCCGTGGAGTTGAATAATCACCGAAAGTTCCACATGGAGGAGCCCCTTCAAGCGGTTCGATTTTGCAACCTTTTTCCATGCTGACGTTTATGTACATATGTGAAAAATCGAATGTTTTGTCCTTTACAAATAAAGTATCTATATATGATACCGTATCTATGGCATTGATCACCCCCATCTCGCCATTTTCATTTCCAATAACTATTGTCAGGATTAAAGGCGAATCCGGAACACTAGGTCTATCATTAAATGTTGGTTCACAACTGATGATGGTAATTACCAGCAGTAGTAATATCAGATGTATATTTTTCATGGTATTTTTATTTTAGTTGATTATCACTATCTCCAGTCGAATATCTGGGTAAGATTCGGATTTATGAGTACATCATGCTCTGGGATCGGCCTGTAGTAGTATTTAGGTTCCACGAAGGTTCCTCTTTCAACATCCGACACAATATACCCCTCGGTACCATTGCTCAACCAGATGGACGCATCGCTACCTACCGGCCCGGCACGGTAATAGATCAGGGGTACCCCAAGTGCGTTGGTTTCCTTATCCGCAGGAGCCGGGATATCCTCACTTATGTCGATCAGAATGATATCCGGGATACTGTCACCCGTAAGATCGTACTTGCCAAGTCCCGGGAAGTAAATTCCTTTAGGTTCCTCTTCGATAAGTTTGCCTTTCTTCCAGCGCATCAGGTCATCAAAGCGGAATCCTTCCGCAAATAGCTCAATGCGGCGCTCACGTCGAATCTCAAGGAGCTCACCTGAGGTTACATCCGGGTATCTGGCCTGTTGAACGGGATCAACAGCCACTCCCATATTCAGGTGTGGCATTCCGGCACGGTCCCGAAGTTGATTAATGGTTAAATCCAGGTCCTCCTGGGTCAGTTCACCCAGTTCAGCCCTTGCTTCTGCATAAATCAATAAAACTTCAGCCAGACGGAGGACAGGATAATCCACGTTTTGGTAAACTTCGGGGTCACCGCTGTCTATCCAGTTTTTAATGCAGTGGTAACCGGTGAAGTTTTGCATCAGGGATTGTACATAAGGATCAGGAGCAGTTTGATAATTCGACCAACCCGGGTATGCAAAAGTCTGTTTCAGCCGGGGATCACGATCCACAAATTCTTCCACGAACAGTTTTGTTTCATAACCCGGCTGCTGTGTGTAGGGGGTTCCATCGGCCATCAGGTAATCCTGCATAAGACCTTTTGTTGGAGAAACATCATAATCCCCAAACAATTGTTGCCAATAATAAATAATACCTGTATGGTTTGAAACGTTATACTCCGAAACAGTGGGAAGGATTACTTCGCTGTTCCCGGTCAGGTCAAAGCTCGTAAACAGTTCCCTGTAGTCACTCTCGGGATTTCCTGTATTGTAGATGGCAAAACCTCCGTTGTCCATGATCTCTTTTGCTGCATCCCTGGCTATTTGCAGGTAGGTAGTGGCCGTTGATTGCAAATTCAGCTCCGGATGATATTTTCTGAAGGTTCCTTCGTGCAGGGCGTGACGGGCCTCGTAAGCCAGTACCACCCACTTGTCAACAGCGCCGGAAGGCTCATCTTCCCATACATTTTTGGCGGCATATTCGTAATCCTCAAATATCTTCTGAACGACCATATCCCTGGGATCACGGCCCTTATACAGAAGATTATCATCACCGGTACCAATCTCCGTGTCATACCACGGAACATCAGAGAAGCGTTTTACCTTTTCCATGTAAAACTTTGCCCGGAAGAACCTGGCTACGCCCTCATAATGGGCAAGTATTTCCTCCGGCAGATCAGCCTTGCGGAAATTATCCAAAAAAATGTTGATTTTCCGCAATTGTGACCAGTTCCAACCACCGCTGACCGTGGAGGAGGATGGATCTGAAGAGAGCATGATGTTCCTCAGTTCATAATTACTGGTATTGGCCATATCATCGGTTCCCTCACCATCCCAAACCATGATCGGTGGGCCGGGGAAGTCGTATAAGGAGTATGTATACATCCTGAGATCCTCTTCGCTTTTGAAGAAGTTTTCAATTCCGATTGCAGTTTTCGGGGACCTGTCCATAAAGGCATCATTGCAGGCTGTAAGCAGAATGATGAGCGTTATACTGATTATATAAAGTATCTTTTTCATGATAATCTGATTTTAAGTTTGTCGAGATTAAAAATCTATGTTCACACCAATAGAAAAACGTTTACGGAATCGATAAACACCTCCAGAACCGCTGATGGTCAGTTCCTCCGGGTCAGCAAAATGTATGTCAGACCAGGTAGCGATATTTTCTCCGCTTAAAAAAATCCGCAGTTTTTTAATCCTGGCTTTTTGAGTAATTACCCGGGGCAATGTATAACCAATGGTCAGGTTTTTCAAACGGATATACGCTGCATTGAAAAGATATCTCGTTTGAGGAATTCCAAGTCCGGCACCAGACGCATAGCTTGGTGTAGTAGACTTATGTCCCATACCATAGCAATTCCATGCCTGCAGGACGGGTAAATATGCATCGGTATTGGCGTATGCAAGTCCCGCATCAATATAGGCCTGTGAATGCTGTGACATTTCAGCTTCACTGTCATCCTCTGCCCGGTAAAAATCCCATAAATGGGGATAGGTTTGAAAACTAAGGTCCTGGTAAGTTCCCCAGAAGGTTCTCCAGAGAGGGTAATGATCCTTTTTCCCAATTCCCTGTATAAAGGCAGAAAAATCAAAACCATTCCACTGAAAATTCAGGTTCAAACCAAACCGGTAACGCGAGGAGGTGTTACCGATGATTTTCCCGTCTTTGGGATCATTGAGAGTAAATCCTTTTTCAATGATCCCGTTCCCATCCTGGTCAACCCATTTAACAGTACCCACAAGCCAGGGCATAGAACCCCATGAACGATAGTTTCTCTGGTTATGAGCCTGAATCTCTTCTTCGGACTGGAAAAATCCTTCATTTTCAAAACCCCATAATTCCCCAAATTCCATTCCGGTATAATATTGAGTAATATCAAAATTAGGATTATCGAATTTGGTGATCCAGGCACGGCTGTCAGACAAAATGAACTTTGTGTTGAATGTGAACATTTTTCCTGCCAGGTTAAAATTGTCCTTGTAGGAAATTGCCAGTTCCCAGCCGTTGGTCTGAAGGTCGGCTGCATTTTCCTTTGGTTCGGCGGCTCCCAGAACTGCCGGAAGTTCCTTACCCTGGGTCAGCATCCCTATGGTATTTCTCATATATTTATCGAATTCCACATACACTCTGTCCCTGAATAAGCCAAGGTCGATACCCCCATTTAAAGTTGATATTTTCTCCCATGTATAATTATCCGAAACAAGTGGTGGGGGATCAAGCGTTTGTGGTAATTCCCCGCCAATGATGTAAGAGCTCCGCCTGGAGTTCATGGAAGGAATATAACCGTATGCTGAAACGTTCTGGTTACCCAGTGATCCATACGAGCCCCGGAGTTTCAATGTGCTTATGACGCTTTCCAGAGGACTCCAAAAATTCTCCCTGTCGATACGCCATGCTGTCGAAACAGACGGGAAGAAACCAAAACGTTTATTTTTGGGGAACTTTGACGAACCATCATAACGGCCGTT
>DRPN01000192.1 GCA_011374625.1 Bacteroidota bacterium | reverse complement strand
CACATCGCTGATCTGCCCGGCCAACGCGAACAACACATCTTCATTTCCGGGTGTATTGGCTTCGATACACATGGGTATTTTTCGGAAATCGGGCGTGCGGCCCGTGGAAAATGTCTGCAATGGATAAAAGACTCCGTAGTTCCTGACTTTTCCTTCAAACACATCTATGGGTATGCTACCACCGGTATGTACCACGAGTGCTGTTCCTGCCTGCACACGAAAGATCATTTCCTGTAAGACATCATCCCTCACTGAAAAGATAATCAGATCAGGATCATGCAACAACTTTGCAATATCTGTTCCCCATGTGCAACCAAACACGTTTGCCAGCGTACGTGCCGACTCTTCCGTCCGGCTGATCACCTGTATGATCTCGTGACCGGCATCATGCAATGCACGTGAAAGATGACAGGCGACCCTGCCGGCACCGATAAAAATAATGGAATAAGATTTTCTATTTTTTATCATGGATACGCCTGCCTGCAATCATAAAAGCTAGAATTCCGGGCGTTTGATATCTTCAAGATGAAGTACGTATTGATTACTATAATAATACGACATCTGTTTCATACAGTCATCGGCAGCCTTTCCGGAAACAACAACATACTGCCCCGACTTGAACTCAGACACCCTGTCCCATGCTTTTTCAGGGTCGCAGACTGTGAAGTAAGAACCATAAAGATCATCAGCGATAAAATAGGTAAACTTGGTGTCTTCATAATAGATCGTGCCCGGTACTTCGGTCAGGTCAAAAAAAACATCGCTGTCACAGCCACATGTTTTTTTCTTGCAACTTCCCGAAGTAAACATCAGGGCAACCATTGTTATCAAAAGAATAGCCTGTATTTTTTTCATGTGGTAAAAGGATCAATTTAATATTTCAATGTATTATCATACGAAAATTTATGTAAAAATACAAAAAATCATGCAAAGATAAAGGTTTTAGAATTTATTATCTGGTCATGCACACACTGCGTTCGATGGCATGCATGATAGGTAACTTTATAATGACTGTCAAAAGCGCCGGCGCTACCTCCCCACAAGTTTTGGGTTCCGGGTTTAGGGAGATGGTAAAAAATACATATTTAAATACATATTTAAATACATATATTTTCAGATCGTCCGTGATGTACTTACATAACTTATAACTTTAAATTTTCACGTATGCCCATACCTTCTTCCCGTACCCGTTGGGGTATTATCAGTACCGGCTACATTGCCGGCAAGTTTGCCGAAGCCCTGCAGATCCTGCCTGAAGCCGAATTGTATGCTGTCGCCAACCTGACATTTGCCTTACGCACAGAGGCCGCCAACGATGCCTATATATATGGGAACAACGGCTTTATTCATATTGAAGAAATCTTTGCAGTACCTGAGCGGGGTACCCTTTACGATAAAAACAAACAGATCGTCGAAGTATTGGAAGAACCTGTTACCGGCAATGCCTTGAACTACGAAGCCGAAGAAGTGATGCGGTGCCTGCGGGAAGGATTGAAGGAATCGCCCCATATGCCCCTGCAGCGTTCCCTCGAGGTCATGCGGATCATGGACAGAATCCGGGAACCCTGGGGTCTGAAGTATCCAAACGATAACAGATGATTGACGGATGGTATTTGAGGTAATAAGTACGAAATAATTCTGAAAATTCTATAAACAGCAGGTTTCCTTTAATGCCTCCCCCGTGGCGATATGACGAATCCAAACAGGGCCCCTTTCTGTTGGGATAAAAGATTTCCGAAAATATTTTGAAAATTGCGATTCGTTCTAAAGCACATATCGTATATTTGCGATCAGATTTTCTCAAAACACACCCCACGGATGAAACGATATCTCGAAGACATTGAATATTGTGAGGAGACAGTGGAACTGGCCCGTTTCGCCAAGGCACTGGGTCATCCCACGCGCATTAAGATATTAAAATCACTGGAGAACCGGGCCTGTTGTTATACCGGCGATCTGGTAGAAGAATTTCCCTTGGCACAATCAACCATCTCTCAGCATCTGAAAGAATTGAAAGAGGCAGGGTTGATACAGGGAGAAGTAAATCCTCCGAGGATCAAATATTGCATTCATAAGGAAAACTGGGAAAAAGCCAGGCAGTTATTTAGAAATTTTTTCCATTGTTTCTCTTGTGTTCTCACTGTTTCAAACTGCATATTCAAACAAAGTCCTATGGAAATCCTGATCTTTTTCATTTCCTTTCTGGCAGCTTTTTTATTTTCTCTGGGGGGTGTGGGAGCTGCCATCACCCTGATTCCCATTCTGGTTTCATTAGGCATCCCCATCAATACGGCCAAGCCGGTGGGACTTTTTGCTCCTCCGGCACCCGTTCGGGCTGGGCCTATGTCTATCTGTTATCCAAAGGCTATAATACAAAGTGGATTTCCGCCGGCAATGAAGACTTTACAGTCATGTTGAAACCCGGAAAGATATTCAAACAAACGTCCCGATGAAAAAGGCAGGATCCGTTCTGTTGGCAGTATTTGTTGTTATATTATCGGCCCGGGGTCAGAATCCCCGGATCGACTGGAACGGATATGTTCAGTTGCGTGCACAGAGTAATTTTCAGTATTTTTCCGGGTTTTGTTAACTTTAGCCAAAGATTATTACAATAAGCATTGGTTAAAAGGTGATAATGTATGGGCTCAAACCGGTACATCAGGGATCTGATCAGGGAGGGAGAGCATCAGCAGCTTGATTTCAAGTATGCCATTACCGACAGCCGCAAGATTGCCCGGACGCTGGTGGCCTTTTCCAATACCGACGGAGGCCGTTTGCTGATCGGTGTAAAGGACAACGGTCGTATTGCCGGTGTTCGTTCGGATGAAGAAATGTATATGGTTGAAACGGCGGCGATCACCTTTTGCAAACCGGAGGTAAAATTTACCACAACCCTTCACGAGACAGATCAGAAAACGGTCCTTGAGGTAACAGTCCCTCCTGCCAGCGACCGGCCCTACCGGGCACCGGATGATCATGGGCGCTGGCATGCTTATGTAAGGGTCGGGGATGAAAACTTCATTGCCAACAGGGTTCTGATCCGTACATGGCAGCGGAAAAAAAGAAAAAGAGGTACCTGGGTCAGATATTCCCGGCCTGAGCGCATTTTGATGCATTATCTTGCCGGGCACGAATCCATCAGTCAGAGCCATTTCCGAAAAATAGCCGGAATCTCCTATGCTTCTTCCGAGAGCATCCTCGTCAATTTTCTGACCTGGAATATCCTTGAGCCACTGTTTACCCACAAGGGTATCAGATATAAACTAAAGGAATAAAGAAGAAAGCAGGGACAACAAAAGAGA
The DNA here is from genome assembly GCA_011374625.1 of Bacteroidota bacterium. GTDB lineage: Bacteria > Bacteroidota > Bacteroidia > Bacteroidales > VadinHA17 > DRPN01. Next base: position 4,433 of record DRPN01000192.1, on the reverse strand, counting down.
TCCCATATGGTTTGTCACCCGGGATTCTTCAATTGTTTTTCTTAAAATCTTTCCAGCCGGCTAAAGAAGAAATCACTTTCAATAACGGCATTTTCATCACTGTCCGATCCGTGTATAGCATTGGCCTGCAGAGACCTTGCATATTTTTTCCGGATGGTTCCGTCGGCAGCTTTTGCAGGATCGGTGGCTCCGATCAATGTCCTGAAATCCTCCACGGCATTTTCTTTTTCCAGCAACATAGCCACTACCGGACCTGAGGTGATAAACGCTACCAGATCATTAAAAAAAGGCCGGTTCCTGTGAACGCCGTAAAACTGTTCAGCCTGTGCCCGGGAAAGCGTTGTCATTTTCAAAGCTGCAATCCGGAACCCGGCGTCGCTGATCTCAGAGAGGATCGCACCGACATAATTATCTTTTACCGCACAGGGTTTGATCATCGAGAAAGTAATATTTCCAGTCATATTTCATTTTTTTCAATTATCAGGGGCAAAGATAGAAACTTTTGTCCGTATGACACTCCGGGAGCCTTCCTTCCCTATTTATTTTTACTTTGTTATCTTTGCAGGGATTTTATACCTAAAATGATATCTGAGTAATTTGAAGCACTTTTAACATTGAATCCATTACAAAAAAGAGAAATATCAACACTGGCCCGTCATATTAAACAGGCACAACGGATCGTCATTTTCAGTCATGTCAATCCGGACGGCGACAGCGTGGGCTCATGCCTGGGCATGTATCTTTACCTGCAGGGGAAAGGAAAAGCAGCACAGGTTATCATTCCCAATCATATTCTTGATTTTCTCAAATGGGTACCGGGGGCTGACCGGATTATAATCGGTAAAGAAAATCCTGAAGAAGCTGCCAGGCTGATCGTCGAAGCCGACCTCATCTTCTATCTGGATTTTAACGAGATCGACAGGCTGGAGCAACTGGCAGAGTATCCGCAAAAAAACAGAAAAGCTTTTCACGTGGTCATTGACCATCATCCCGGTCCGAAGATAGAGGCAGACCTTCTCTTTTCGGACATTACCGTCAGTTCCACTGCCGAGATCATCTTTAAGATTTTGCAGAATCTGGATCCCGGAAAAGAGATGGATCAGGATATAGCTACTGCTTTATTTGCCGGGATCATGACCGATACGGGTTGTTTCCGTTACAACGCTTCCAACTCCGACACCTGGGAGGCAGTCTCCGAACTGATGAAATCAGGCATCGACTATGATGATATATATTCGCGTATCTACGATAATTACAGTGAACACCGCATGCGGCTGATGGGCTATGCCCTGGATAAAAAAATGGTTATCCTGCCGGAACTCCACACCGGATATATCTGGTTGACAAAAGAGGAACTAATAAAATATCATTATGTTATCGGGGATACGGAAGGATTTGTCAATCTGCCCTTGTCCGTTCGTGGAATCCGTTTTTCAGCTTTGTTCCTTGAGCAGGGGAAAAAAATCAAAATATCTTTCCGCAGCAAAGGAAGTTTTGCCGTAAACAAGTTCTCGTCTGCTTATTTTAACGGCGGTGGCCACCTGAACGCTGCCGGAGGAGAATGTTACGAAAACATGAAAGATACCTTATTACGTTTTGAAAAACTGGCCCGTGATTTTTCCGATGAAATATAAAACGCTGTTTTTGGAGGCAGGGGTTTTTGCCCTCTTTTTTTTCATTTCCTGCTCATCCGGAGGCAAGAAATACGCTACACGACCTCACCGGCAGGTCTCGGAAGAGACACTGATCAAAACCAATCAGTATCTGGTAGAAAAGGATGAAGAAAGAATCCGGAAATATATCAAACGGCATGGTTGGCATATGCAAAAAACCGGTACGGGTCTTTGGTATGAGATTTATCATCAGGGTACAGGACCCGGGGTATTATCCGGAAAAAAGGTCACGATCCTATACACCGTCCGTTTGCTGGACGGAACACTTGTCTATAGCTCTGAAGAATCAGGCCCCAAAGTATTTACGGTTGGTCATGGCGGTGTTGAATCAGGGCTGGAACAAGGCATTCTGTTGCTGAGAGGTGGTGATAAAGCCCGTTTTATCCTTCCTCCGCTTCTCGCATACGGTGTGCCGGGAGATCACAATAAAATACCACCCCGTTCGGTTATTATTTACGATCTGGAAGTGATAAGTGTGAAATAATTTTTGGCAGGATATTTGCAATTTTTCTAATGTTTAATTAAAAATTAAAACCGATGATAAAAAAAACAGGTTTGTTCATATTGTTGATTATGTTGGGCTTAATAAATCAACAATGTTTGAAACCGGTGGATTATGCTCAAAAAGAACAGGAAGATATTCGAAATTTTCTCATTAACAATAATATTACGGTTGAGCCTACGGAAAGCGGTCTGTATTATATTGAGGATGAAGTTGGTACCGGAAAACAACCGGTTACAAATGACACCGTAACCATCAATTACATTACTTACCAGCTTAGCGGTCTGGTCATAGACACCAATATTGAGAGTGTAGCCATACAAAATGACATATGGCAGGAAGACAGAAGCTACACGCCTTTCTCTTTTGCGCTGGGTTCGGACATGATCATCAAAGGCGTGAATGAGGGAATCAGTTATATGAGGGAAGGAGGAAAAGCCACCCTGGTCATTCCCTCCAAGCTGGCTTATAATGATTATCAGCCGCTGGCTTTTTATGTTGAACTACTAAAGGTAAAACACGACACCACCTCTGTAAAGTAATATCGAAATTATATCAGACAGCACTTTATAGATGGGTAATAAACTGTTTGTGAACCAATCTAAACAGTTTTACCACAAAAAAATTGAAACCTTTCGGTTTTTTACACGTTTACGTTTGTATAATAAATTTAAAACCCAAGAATCATGAAAAGAAACATTTTATTTAGTATTTTATGTGCAGGAATTCTGGCAGGTATGATTTTTACCACCGGTTGCGGAAAGAAAGACACCAATCCGGAGAATCACTTTACCTACAACGATACCACCTATTCGCTCTCACAGGGGTTTATTTCATCCGCACAAATTTACGACAGCCTGTACTCCCATACAGTCCTGATACTTTCCGACGGTTTTACAGTAGTCTGGGACGCAAACGACCCCATGGCCATTGATTCCATCACTGGAAAAGGAAATGTATTGTTATTCAACCTGATCGGTCTTTCGGAAGACGGTCTGGAAGACGGCACTTATGAAGCTGCCCTGCAAACAAAAAAATCACTTGTCCTGCCTAACGATAAAACCTGGATTTACGGATCTGCATATATGGATTATACCGTGATTGGAGATGAAGAAAGCGGAAGCAATGTTTCACTGATCAACGGAACCGTAAAAGTAAAAAGCCTTGGAAATAATCAATATGAATTCACTTTTGATGTAACTTCCGTAGACATAATCAAACTGACCGGCTTTTTCAAAGGAACTTTCCAATCTATCAAAATGAATGAAAGGAAATCATATGATACCCATTCCATTCTGAACCGGTTATAATTTTCCGGAATAAAACCCAAGTTTTATGAATTGAAAAATTCAACCAGGCGAATAAAAATACATATTATTTTTAGAGGAAATAAGCAATAGAAAGCATTTTGGATTTTCTATTGCGGAATTCGGGGTCATTTACAATACTACCAGCCATCCCGGAGAGCCAAGGGCTTATAATCCTTAAAAGGTGTCAACCCTGTTTTTTCCGCTGCTTTTCTGTATTGTTTCCATTCATTGTCAAAGAACCGGTTTATGCGTCGGAGGGTACGGTTTATCAAATCGTCTGTTTGTTTCAACACCAGTTTCTGCGTAGCATTCAGGGGTTCGATCTCTTTTATGACTGAAAACAGTCCACGTATCCGTGAGGTTATCAATTTCGGATCGCGATAGATGCCCTGGACATTTTCTTTGGGAAACAGGATAGACGAAATCGCCTTCAACGAGTCACCGGTCACTTTACTGACTTTTTTCAGGTTCTTCACGGCATCCGTTTTCTTTTCAGGAGTCATCTTGTTCACTTCCTGCATGATGGCTTTACATTCTTTAATCCGTTGCATTGCTTCAGCCAGCATTTCCATTTTTTTCATCACCGGTTCAATCATGGCTCTGTTAGCCTTAATCGCTTCAACATCCACGTTCATTCGCGGATCGGTTTTTACGGTCAGCAGGGTAGAGTCTTTTTGTCCCTGATAGGAAAAGACCAGTTTATAATTTCCGGGCAGTACATACCCGCCACCACCTCTTTCTTCGGAGCCCGGTTTTTGCCGCGGGGTACCGGGGAAGCGGTATCCTTTGCGGTCAAGTCTCCAGACAAAGCGGTTAACACCGGTTTTAGGAACCCGGATCAGAGTCCGAACCGTATCATTATCGCTGTTAATAATAAAAATCTTAACTTTTTTTTCCTTCGGGGAAATATTTCCGTCTGCACCGGCATCCATACTGCGGTATTGGGAT
>DRPN01000061.1 GCA_011374625.1 Bacteroidota bacterium | reverse complement strand
TATGACGAGGCATCGGAACTGCTGGCTAGTGAAGAATACCGTTCGATGAAAAACATCAGCATTGCAGGTGTGATGGGCATGGCCACATTTACCGATGATATGGAACTCGTACGCAGGGAATTCCGTTCACTGAAAAATTATTTCGACCGGCTTAAAGAAAATCACTTCCGGGATGACAATGCTTTTAAAGAAATCTCCATGGGCATGTCGAACGACTACAGGGTGGCAATCGAAGAAGGAAGCACCATCATCAGGATCGGGACAAAAATATTTGGGAGCAGGGAAGTAACACACTGAAGATGGCTGTATATATTTTATTTATTCTTGGTTTTATCGTCCTCATTGCCGGTGCTCACTTTTTAATTAAAGGTGCCTCATCGCTGGGAACTATGCTGGGACTATCCCAATTAGTTATCGGCACGACCATTGTGGCACTGGGGACGTCGCTACCGGAGCTGATTATCAATGTTTTTGCCAGCGTTGAAGGCGAAACGGGACTGGCCTTGGGCAATGTTATCGGCAGCAATATCACCAACACACTGCTGATCGTGGGAGCCGCAGCCCTCATTTATCCCATCAAAGTGAAAAAAATAGTTGAACAACGGGACATCTGGATCAATCTGCTGGCTGTTCTTTTCCTCATTTTGCTTGTCAGCGATAATATTTTCGGACGTTCTGACAACCAGATCAATGTTACAGACGGAATAATCATGTTAGGGCTGTTCCTGTATTATGTTTACATCGCCTTTTTCAGATCGGGGAGCAATGTGAAGGGAAGCGGGGAAAATGAAACTCAATCTTTGCCGTGGTATTTCGCCCTTTTTTTCATTGCAGGTGGTATGGGCGGGTTGTTTTTCGGCGGTCAATGGATTGTTGACGGTGTACAGCAATTATCACGCGATCTGGGCACTGCCCAATCGGTATTAGGATTAACACTGGTAGCAGGCGCTACCTCGCTGCCTGAGCTGGTTACCTCCGTATTGGCAGCTTTAAGAAAAAAAACGGATATCGCTATCGGTAACATTATTGGTTCCAATATCTTAAACATTTTCCTCGTTCTGGGTGTCAGTGCTGTGATAAAACCCATTGATTTTGATCCGGCCCTCAACATCCAGCTTTTGATACTTTTTCTGGCCAGTTTGTTCCTTATTCTGGTTATCCGTACCGGAAAAATATCAAGGACTGTTTCCAGAATTGAAGGTGCATTTCTGATATTATTATATATTTGTTTTCTTTGCTACTCGATTTACCGGTAGCAACAAACAAAACAAGCAATGAGATTACGTTATTCCACACTCCTTTTCCTCCTGATATTTATTTTTACTACGCAGAAAGCAAATGCGCAATTCAACGGATTCGGGCTGATTGTCAAAAGCAAATATACTTTTGTTGAAAGCAATGAGAAAAGGTTTTTACCAACATGTAATGAGCGGCATACAAAAAATGGAAATGCCACGCCCCGTGCCTTTGGTTTGGCCATTCATTCATTTATTTATGAGCAGGCGTATTACGGAACGGAATTAATAATGGAGAGTCGCTACAAAGTTACGGAAGATTCCATACCGGTTACGATTAGGGTCGATTCGATGTATCAAAACACGTCAGTGGCTGAATTAAAGGGAAGCATCCGACCGAATATCTGGATCTTACCTTTTTTAAATATTTATGGCATTGTAGGCTATACAGCCGGTCAGGTTAATCCGGATATCAGCGTACCTTATTTTTATGTGGAAGTAATCAATGGAACCGACACCTTACTCAGTCAGCGTATAGATACTGCATTTCAGATCACCGACCGTCCGGTGTTCAGCGGTCCATCATTTGGTGCCGGAGCAACTCTTTCCATTGGCTTTTCAAGGTTCTTTTTAATTGTTGATTATAATTTCGTCATGTCTGACCCCACTCAGGTGGATACCCGCTTGAACAGCCATATGGTCACACCAAAATTCGGCATCCTGTTCGGCAACAAAAACAAACAAGCAAAAGGAGCATTGTGGGCAGGAGCCATGTATTTTAAAAATGATCAGTATTTCAGCGGCGTTATTGATGTAAGGGATATTTACAAAGACCTGGAAAAAATAATCGGCCGCTATGTTGACTACAGTGGTGATGTGATTGCCTATAAAGGGCAGGAATGGAATTTTATATTCGGCGGTTCGTGGATATTCAATGAACACAACAACCTTTCTCTTGAAGGAGGTATCTACCCAAGATTACAGGCTGTTCTTTCCTACAATCACAGCTTTTAACTCCGTATTTTAACTATTTGAAAAAAATATTGTTAATTTATTAACAATTCTTTGATAATGATCAGAAGCCTTTTACATTTGCACTGTTATTATTTTAACAGCATGTATAATGGGATCGAAAAAGAATTTTAAAAATTTACCACATAAAACCATTGAGAGATTAAGCCAGTACCGGAGGGCGCTGTTGATATGTCTTGATAACAACAAAACACATATATTTTCGCACGAGATTGCAAAAATACAACACATTACACCTGTTCAGGTGCGACGTGATCTGATGCTGATCGGCTACTCCGGCACCTTACGGAAAGGATATAACATCCAGGAACTTATTGATTTGATCGGCACCATCATTGACAATGAGGAGGGGCTCAACACAACGATAATTGGTATGGGTAACCTGGGAAGGGCACTTATAAAGTACCTGAGTGGTAAACGGAGCAAACTGGAGATCGTAGCAGGATTCGATACAAATCCCGATAAAATCGGTAATAAATTCAGCGGAATTCAGTGCTCCTCAATTGAGCATCTTGATAAAATCATCAAAGAGAAGAATATAAAAATAGGCATCATTACTGTGCCTGAAGACCAAACTATCGAAATGGCGCAAAAACTTGTTGATGCAGGCATCAAGGGCATCCTAAACTATACGCCCAAACCTGTTGAGGTTCCCGACCATGTATATCTTGAAGAATACGATATGATCACTACACTCGAAAAAGTTGCTTTTTACGTTAAAATGGCTGAAGAACAAAAAAAGTAAGCACTCTTTAAACTATTGTAACCCTCGTTCCGCCGTTATCCACTCCCAGCAGCGTAGTTTCGGTGATAATGGTGTCTTTACCACTACGTTCCACAAAATGTATGGCGGCACGGATTTTCGGAGCCATGCTTCCTTCGCCAAACTGGCCTTCTTCAAGATAACGTTTTGCATCGGCAATACTTATCCGATCAAGTGTTTTTTCCTGCGGTGTGTTAAAATTCAGACACACCTTGGGTATATCTGTAAGTATAAACAATTTGTCTGCTCTGATCTGAGATGCCAGCAAAGCTGAGGCAAGGTCTTTGTCGATCACTGCATCGATACCCTGCAATTTATTTTCATGCACATAAAAACAAGGAATGCCACCACCACCGACGGCAATGACAATATGGCCTTCACGTGCAATTTTTTCAATCGACATGCGGTTGAAGATAACCAATGGCGTTGGAGAAGCGACAACTTTGCGCCAGCCTCTTCCTGCTGCATCTTCTTTGAAAATAAAATCGGTATTCTTCATTACTTCTTCAGCTTCTTCCTGAGAAAAGTACGGACCTATTGGTTTTGTCGGATTTTTAAAAGCCGGATCGTCTTTGTTGACCAGCACACGTGTTATAATGGAAATAATATCTCTGTCAAGGTCATCTTCCAGCAACACATTACGTAATTGCTGCTCCAACAGATAACCAATGAAACCCTGCGAATAAGCGACGCTAATATCCATAGGCATTTCAGGAATACCATATTGTTTGCTTCCGGCAATATTTGCCAGTAAAATATTTCCTACCTGCGGACCATTCCCATGGGTAACCACAAGATTGTAATCCCTGTTGATCAACTTGACCAGGTTCTTACTTGCGTTATATGCATTTGCCTCCTGTTCGTCAATCGTTCCTTTCTGACCTGCCCGGAGAAGCGCATTACCTCCAAAGGCTACTACTGCTAACTTACTCATATTCAATTTTTTTAAAAAATGAGGGAGACAAAGGTACCACATTTTTTGCAATTTTTACCCGCACTTATTTCAGTATATCGAAAATAAAGAGCTTTCCCTGTCGCTTTCTGCAAGCAATGCACACGCCAGGATCAGGTATCCGTAAATTCATTTTTCTGAGAATTTGGTTACTGAAACTAACAATTATTTAAGCAAAATTGACTAATTTGCAACAATAATCAAATCCGAAAGGAATGGCAGATCAGTCGGGTCATCGTTTCAGTTTGCGCAAGATTATTGGGTATATTATTGGCCCTTTACTGTTTTTGTACATCATCCTTTTCTTAGATCTTGAGCCCGGGCAGCCACAAGTAACATACACCCTCGCCGTTGCTCTGCTAATGGCCATCTGGTGGATCACAGAGATCATTCCCCTTGCCATAACAGCGCTCCTACCTGTTGTTTTGTTCCCTTTACTCGGTATTATGAGCGGAAAACAAGTTTCCGCTACCTACTTCAATCATGTGATCTTTCTCTTTATTGGCGGATTTTTAATTGCACTGGCCATGCAAAGATGGAACCTTCATAAAAGAATTGCCCTTAAAATCCTTATGATCACCGGAACCAGCCCTGCCTGCGTTTTATTCGGGTTTATGGCGGCTACTGCATTTCTCTCAATGTGGATATCCAACACGGCCACAACCATGATGATGCTTCCTATTGTACTCTCTATAATCAAGAAACTGGAGGAGCATGTTGACACTCAGGATATCTCGCGTTATTCCGTAGGACTGTTACTGGGCGTTGCGTACAGCGCTTCCATTGGAGGGGTAGCTACACTTGTCGGCACACCGCCAAATCTTTCTTTTGTCCGTATCTTACAGATCATGTTTCCGGAGGCTCCTGATATCAGCTTCAGCAGCTGGTTTTTGTTCGCTTTTCCCATCACCCTGATATCAATTGCATTTATCTGGCTCTTTTTATATCTGATATTTAAACCGAAAAAAGAGTGGGCCATTGGTAAAGGAGCCGACTTCAAAGCATATTATAAAGAACTTGGGCCAGCCTCCATAGAAGAAAAAATAATTTTAATTGATTTCGTGCTACTGGCCTTTTTATGGTTAACAAGGTCGGGAATCACTATTGACCAATTTGTCATTCCGGGTTGGAGCAGTTTTTTTAATCACCCCGAATACTTTACCGATGGAACGGTTGCCATCGCTATGTCGGTCATTTTATTCTTTATTCCATCAACAAGCCAAAAGGAAAAGTACCTGATGGACTGGAAAACAGCTAAAGGGATTCCGTGGAATATTGTATTGCTTTTTGGTGGAGGTTTCGCTCTGGCAACGGGGTTTAAAGAATCGGGCTTATCGATGTGGTTCGGTGAACAATTAAGCGGAGTTGCTGTATTTCATCCGCTCATTATTATTTTTATCATTGCCATAGGAATGACATTTCTTACCGAACTTACATCCAACACAGCTACTACAGAAATGCTCTTGCCCGTTTTGGCAGGACTATCGGTTTCTATCGGAATACACCCATTGCTTTTAATGCTTCCGGCGACCATCAGCGCGTCTATGGCATTTATGCTTCCGGTAGCCACTCCTCCTAACGCCATTATTTTCGGGTCTAACAAAGTGACCGTCATGCAGATGGCCCGAACGGGGTTCATACTTAACATTTTTGGTGCCATCATCATTACCCTCCTCACCTATTACTGGGGAACGATAGTTTTCGGTTTCGACCCGCACGTTGTACCTCCATGGGCAATGACAAATTGATCACAGAAAATTATCTTTACTCTTAAAATAATAATTAGCTGGTGAACACTCCCCTGACAAATCAAAAGAAAGCGTACCTACTGGCCCTGCTGGCAGTACTTTTCTGGTCAACCATGAGCTCGGCATTCAAACTTACACTGAGGTATATTTCGTTTGATCAGATGCTGTTCTGGTCATCGGTTTCAGGTTGCTTCACCCTGCTTGTTCTAAACCAGTTAAGTTCCCGGCGGCTCAGGTTAAAAGATGTGAACAGGAGATCACTGGCTGCCTCCGCTTTAATGGGACTATTCAATCCATTCCTGTATTACCTGATCCTGTTTAAAGCCTATGATCTGCTCGAAGCACAGGTTGCCGGAACCTTAAACTACACATGGCCCATTGCCCTTGTTTTGCTTTCCATTCCCTTTCTTAAACAGAAAATAAAGCCTCTAAGCATTGTGGCTATATTTATCAGCTTTTTAGGTATTGTCATCATTTCTACAAACGGAAACCTGCAGATTTTTGAATTAGCCAATCCTTTGGGTGTTGGCCTCGCGGTTGGAAGTGCCTTTTTCTGGGCTATTTACTGGATACTGAACATGAAAGACAAACGGGAAGAAACCGGCAAGATCATGCTCAATCTTTTCTTTGGTTCGGTATATATACTTGTTTACCTGCTGGTAACAGGCGAAGGGGTTCATATACCAGTACGGGAAGCACTGGCCGGAAGTGTGTATATCGGTCTTTTTGAAATGAGCATTACTTTTGTTATCTGGCTCAAAGCTCTTAATTTCTCAGGAAATACAGCCAAGGTTAGCAACCTGATTTACCTCTCCCCTTTCTTTGCTTTGTTCTGGATAAACCTGACGGTAGGTGAAACCATTCGCGCGTCAACCGTTGCCGGACTTGTTCTCATTATTTTGGGCATCGTATTCCAGCAATTTACGGACAGGAAAAAAAAAGGAACAACTATGAGGTAATATAATTGTATTTTTGATTACGTTTTTTTATAAAACAAAAACATCTCTGAAATATGTATCCAAAGCTTAGCGACCTGATTAACGACTGGTTTGGAACCAACATCGTTTTACCCATACAGAGTTATGGCTTCTTCCTGGCCCTTGCCTTTTTGTTTGGTGCTTATTTTCTATACCGGGAACTCCAAAGGAAGGAGAAAGAAGGTTTAATTAAACCCCGAAAGAAAAAGATTCAGAAAGGTAAGCCGGCTTCTGTACAGGAACTAGCTACTGTTTTCATTTTTAATTTTGTTTTAGGCTTTAAAATAATAGGGGGACTGCTGAATTACAACAGCTTTGCTCAGAACCCACAAGATTTCTTGTTTTCATCAGATGGCTCCCTGGCGGGCGGGATCATCCTTGCTATTGCCGGAACTGCCTGGTTTTACTATACCAAAAAGAAAAAAGAACTGCACCCACCCGTATGGGAAGAAGTTACCATCCATGCCCAGGACAATACCTGGCCTATCGTCTTTGTAGCTATCCTTTTTGGTATCCTCGGGGCCAAAGTATTTCACTGGTTTGAGAACTGGGAGGAATTTTCCGGCGACCCTTTGGAAGCACTCCTCTCCTTTAGCGGAATGAGTTTTTATGGTGGTTTGCTTATTGCCGCAGTGGCAGTTGGTTTTTATGCAAGGAAGCAAGGAATAAAATGGTGGGTATTGTTTGACAGTGTTGCTCCTTCCCTCATCCTTTCTTACGGGATCGGGCGCATCGGGTGTCATGTTGCCGGCGATGGCGACTGGGGCATTGTGAATACCCTTGATAAACCCGGCTGGCTGTCATTTCTCCCCGACTGGCTCTGGTCTTATAATTATCCTCATAACATTTTGAACGAAGGGATACCGATCCCGGGTTGCACCGGCAATCACTGTTATGAACTGGCCCAGGGGGTGTTTCCGACACCGGTATATGAAACGATTATGGCCATCCTGATTTTTCTTTTTCTGTGGAAGCTCCGTAAACACATTCAAATCCCCGGCGTTCTGGCATCCGTTTACCTGGTTCTGAACGGTACGGAAAGATTTCTGATAGAAAAAATAAGGATAAATAATGTATTTGATCTATGGAGGATGAAAGTCACACAGGCCGAAGT
>DRPN01000092.1 GCA_011374625.1 Bacteroidota bacterium | reverse complement strand
TTCTTCATCTGTCATTTCCTCCCATCCCGTAATCATAGCTTTGATGGCAGAGAGAGGCTTCAACCCGGTTGTTGTGAGATATACATGTCCCACCACGAAAGCCAACAAAAGAAAAGCTCCGGATATTTTCATATCGGGAATGCCAGATATGAAAATACCTATAGGCTTTTTTATTTTTAATAAAATGGTATACTTTTAAACTGAAATAATGGTATACTTTTTAATTGAAATAAACAACTAACCAATACAAAGTTAACTATAATAAATTCTTAGCGCTCAATAAAATTGGAGAAATAAAAAAAGAGAAATCATGAAAAAATCGTTTTACATTCTATTAGGCATACTGTTTATCAATAGTTATATCTATGCTCAGAATCAGGAAAAACAGAAAATAGGAGTTACTATTTTTAATAAAGAAAAAACGGATGATTGTTACCGTTTATATTCAAGTCGTAATCTGCAGGCAGCTCATCTGATCACACCAGAAGGAAGGTACGTTCATACCTGGTATTATCCGCAGTATTATCCGCAAAACGGGTCTGAAATGTCATGGCATTATGCTGAAATGTTACCAAACGGACACCTGATAGCTATTATCAAGGATAAGATGATCATAGAACTGGATTGGAACAGCAACCTTGTCTGGAAAGCAAAACTGCGTGCCCATCATGATTTTGCCAGGGATAAAAAAGGAAATACTATCGTTGTTTCCAGGGAGAATCATGAGAATCCATGGAACAAAGATAAACAAATTGCCATGGATGAATTGGTCGAATATAACAGGGAGGGCAATATTGTTTGGCATTGGTATTATTATAAACACATTGAAGAAATGGAAAAAATGATTAAACAACCTACTCCCCCGGATGAATCCTTTCACGACTGGCCTCACATTAATACCTGTGAGATTTTGCCCGAAAATCTTTTGGGTCAGAAAGATCAGCGCTTCCGGGCAGGAAATCTGTTGCTTTGCGGAAGACATGCAAACACTATTTTTATTATTGAAAAATCAACCGGAAAGATAGTTTGGGCTTGGGGACCGGGAATATTGATGGGCCCCCATATGCCAACCATGCTACCGAACGGAAATATTCTTGTTTATGATAACGGAAGATGTACACAAAAGCTAAAAAGAGGATATACCAGAGTGCTGGAAATAGATCCTGTAACCGGAAAGATCATCTGGAAATATCAGGATAAAAAAAATTTTTATTCTCCGTCAAGAGGATCAAACAACCGTTTGAAAAACGGCAATACCCTTATTGCAGAATCAGACCGTGGAAGAATTCTGGAAGTAAGTCCGGATAAAAAAATTGTTTGGGAATATCTCAATCCGGATTTTAATAAAAATGGAAAAAGAATGGCGTTATACAGAGTAGTTCCGTATGAAAAAAAAATCGTAGATACTTTGCTTAAAGAATATGGTATTGAGGAAGATATAAATCCAACTTATCATGAAAGTTTGAAAATACGGAATATGCAAGGGGAAAGGACTCAGTACAAACAACTCATCCGGGAGGTCGTTTTTGGGATTGAGACCGGATACCTGGATTTTTCTCTTGATTATTTAAACCAATTTATGGAACACTTCCCTAATGATGAAGAAGGTTTATGGGGCTTAAGTCTGTTGTACTCGGCACGGAAAGATATTCAAAAATCCTTTAAATATATGAAATTAGCCATACAGGAGGGTCTTCCTGTCGGCAGGTTTACCGTTGGAATGGATGGTATGTTTAACCATCTTTTAAGCAATCCCCAAGTCATTGAATATCTTAAAAATTTTTCCACAGACCTGATCCACGGACCTGTGCTGGGAAATGTAAGGCCTCATGATATTACGATATGGTTCCGTACAAATGGGCCAAAAAATGTTCAGATAAAATATAAAAAGCCGGATGGGGGACAGTGGAATGAATCAATGGAGGTACACACGCAAATCGAACATGAGAATACCGGAAAAATCGTATTAACAAATTTGGAACCATCTGAGGATTATATATATTATGTATCCGTAGGCGGACAAAAAAGCAGTCCTGTATTTCGGTTTCAAACCGCCCCCCCGGAAAATACTCCGGGCAGATTTTCTATCGGTTTTGGAGGTGGAGCAGGATATACTCCAAAATATGAGCGAATGTGGGATACTTTAAAAAAGCACAATTTAAACGCCTTTCTTTTAATGGGTGATAATGTTTACATCGATCATCCATTGCGGCCGGTAACACAAAAATACTGTTATTATCGTCGTCAATCACGGCCCGAATACAAACGTTTTTCAGGAAATACACCCATTTACGCAATCTGGGATGATCATGATTTCACATATAATGACGGCATAGGAGGTCCCTATGTGGATCAACCTGCCTGGAAAAAGAAAGTCTGGATGGTATTCAAAAACCAGTTTCCTAATCCTTATTTTGGCGGCGGGGAAAAGCATCCGGGCTGCTATTTTAACTTTTCGTACGGTGACGTTGATTTTTTTATGCTCGATACCCGGTACTACCGTGAGAAGCCCAAAAATAATCCGGGGGCATCTATGCTTGGAAATGTTGAGAAGGAATGGTTATTTGATCACTTGAAAAACTCAAAAGCCACCTTTAAGGTTATTGCATCTTCAGTGCCCTGGGCAAAAGGTACCAAGCCCGGGCCCAGCGGTCTGGATACCTGGGATGGTCATCCCGAAGAACGGGAAGAAATCTTTCGTTTTATCCAAGACAACAAGATTGAAGGTGTAGTTTTGATCTCGGCTGACAGGCACCGGTCTGACATATGGAAAATAAAACGGCCGGATGCATATACCTTGTATGATTGTGAGAGCTCTAAACTTACCAACATGCATACCCACCCGTTAAGACCAGAATGTATGATGGGATATAACATGAAATGCTCATTTGGTGTTTTGGATTTTGATACAAAGGCAAAATACCCTAAGGTTACGTATAAAATTTTCAGTATCGACAATGAGTTAATTCATCAGTTTACGCTTTTCAAGAGAGATTTAACTTTCAACAAGAAGTCTTCTCGAAATGAAGATGGTTATAATATATATTGATTTATTCTTTGCTATGCCTTATTATTACAGGGGAAAAGGAGTTAATGAAAACAATACAATAATGAACACATCATACAGTATATAGCAAAGAAAAGTTCTTTCGAAAATACTACTAATTCTGCTGTAACAGATTAAAAAAAGTATAAAAAAGATTTCGATTATGCCTTAAGTATCGTGTAATAGATTCCGGTTTAAGTCCAAACAAACGTGGTAATTCTTTGTTGTTTTGCAGCCATCTTTCTGTTTCCAGTTCGCTGGATGGATGAAAGATCAACTTCTTCCCATGCTCCGGAAACATCTTTTCCCGGCTTTGTGCAATGGACTGAAATTGATGATTTTTTATGACTTTTTGATCCGGAATTTTCAACTTGGGTTAAATTCCAGAACCCTTAAATGCGAAATGATATGTATTACGATGAAAATGCCGGCAGATAAAAAATAACAGAAAAATACCTGCAGCTCGTAATCTACTATTACTCAATATATTTGTATTTTATCAAATCATTTTACTATCTGTCAACCAATATAATTATAAAGAGAAAAGTTGTGCCTGAATAAGTGCTTGAAAAAATATAAAAAAATGGTGAGAACCGGCCTGAATATGGAAAATAAATTGTACCTTTAATTAGCTATAAAAATAAACGGATATAAAAATCTGAAAACGATCAAATCATGCAAATCAAATCATGAATGTAAAAAGTTTTTCTTCTCTTGTGAGATCAGGATTTTTTATTTTGATAGGTGCCCTGGGATTATCTTTATCCTGCAAAACAAAAAATAAAATTCCTACAACCCAACCAAATATCCTCTTCATACTTATCGATGATCTGGGGAAAGAATGGGTAAGCACATATGGTGCAGATGATGTACAGACGCCCAATGTAGATAAGCTGGCCGCCACCGGCATAAGTTTTACAAATGCCTATTCCATGCCCCAGTGTACCCCCTCAAGGGTAGCCTTATTAACAGGACAGTATCCCTGGAGAAACGGATGGATTAATCACTATGATGTGCCACGGTGGGGTCACGGCGCCCAGTTTGATCCCAAAATGTACACCACCTTTGCCAGGATTATGAAATCTGCCGGTTATGTTACCTGTGCTGCCGGCAAATGGCAAATCAACGATTTCAGGATACAGCCTGACATAATGATACAACACGGCTTTGATGAATATTGTATGTGGACGGGAGGGGAAGGAGGAAATGTGGAAATCAGTAATAAACGATACTGGAACCCGTATATTCATACTAAAGAAGGCAGTAAAACATATAAAGGCAAATTTGGCGATGATATTTTTACCGACTTCATAATCAACTTCATGAAGAAACATAAGGATAAGCCCATGATGATATATTACCCTATGTGTTTAACGCATGGTCCTTTTACCACAACCCCGCTCGAACCGGATGTGGAAGGTAAAGTGGAAAAACATAAAGCCATGGTGCGGTATGCGGATTTCCTTTTGGGAAAACTGATTAAATCCCTTGACAGTCTGGGCATCAGAGATCATACGATTGTGTTCTGGACAACGGATAACGGCACGACACCCAGCATGATAGGTCACCGGAACGGATGGGCTGTAAGGGGTGGAAAAACCTATCTGACCGAAAATGGCATTAATGCTCCATTTATTGTGAATTGCCCGGGTATTGTTCCCGGGGGAAAAATCACAGATGCCCTGGTAGACTTTCCCGATATGCTGCCTACATTTGCTGAACTTGGGAATGCAAAGATACCGGAGAAAGATACGATTGACGGGATGTCCTTTGCCCCGTTGATTCTCGGAAAGAAGGATGATTCGCCACGTAAATGGATCATGGCCATGGGTTCGCATCCATCGTCCATAAGAAACGGCAGGGTGGTCAATTACTTCTCTTTCAGAGACCGGGTGATCAGGGATAAAAAATACAAGGCATATATTGATACGACAAAAGTGATCTATGCACTTTATGATCTTAAATCTGATCTTGGTGAAAGAAACAACCTCATCAACAGTGACAATCCGGAAGTAAAGAATGCTTTGGAAAAATTTAAAGAAGTACTTCAAAAACTTCCCGGTAAAGATGCCGATCCCAAGTATACAAAACTGAAAAAATCATTTTATGATATCCCTGTAAATAGTTTAAACAAGATGAGTAAAAAAGGAAGTCAGGCGCCCAACAAATCTCCCGACCCTTATTATATTAAGGACTGATAAAAACCAGTGAAAATATCGTGAATAAAAAAAGAACCATTCGATTATATGCAATTATTTTTCTGGTCACTGTTTTTTCTTATTACGGTTGTTCAGAAAAAAATGCCAGACAGCCAAAGGATCATACTCCCAATATTATCCTGATGATGGCCGATGATATGGGATGGGGCGATCCGGCGTATAACGGTAATCCGGTTAGCAAGACCCCAAATCTGGATAAGATGGCTGCGGAAGGCATTGTTTTTAATCGTTTTTATGCCTCTTCTCCTGTGTGCTCTCCAACGCGGGGAAGTTGCATCACCGGCCGGCATCCCTACCGGTATGGAATCTTTTTTGCCAACGTCGGCCACATGCGAAAAGAGGAAATTACACTGGCAGAAGCCTTAAAAACAAAAGGTTATGTAACCGGTCATTTCGGGAAATGGCACCTGGGAACTTTGACAAAAATAGAAAAAGATGCTAACCGGGGCGGTCCGGAGGATACAGCAGATTACTCCCCACCCTGGGAAAACGGGTTCGATGTCTGTTTCTCCACAGAATCAAAAGTGCCTACCTGGAATCCAATGATCACCCCTCCGAAAACGGCAGGAGGTGTCAGGAATAGAATTCCTGGCGAACCTTATGGTACAGCCTATTGGACAGGCCCCGGACACAAGGCAACAGAAAACCTGGAAGGAGATGATTCACGCATTATCATGGACCG
Organism: Bacteroidota bacterium; assembly: GCA_011374625.1. Lineage (GTDB taxonomy): Bacteria > Bacteroidota > Bacteroidia > Bacteroidales > VadinHA17 > DRPN01. The sequence continues at coordinate 1,993 of DRPN01000092.1, read as the reverse complement.
GGTGATCCCTTTCATAAAAAAGGCAATAAAATCACATAAACCTTTTCTGGCAGTCGTTTGGTTCCATACTCCTCATCTTCCTGTTCTGACCGGGGATAAATATAAAAACATGTACAAAGGTCAGTCAGTGGACATACAAAACTTTTACGGGGCCATCACAGCCATGGATGAACAAATCGGAAGGTTACGTAACTATTTAAAAGAACATGGATTATATAATAATACGGTCATGTTTTTCACAAGTGATAACGGGCCGGAAGGTAAAGCCCGCGAAGGCAGGACGCAAGGGAGTACAAAAGGATTAAAAGGTCGGAAAAGGTCGTTGTATGAGGGCGGCATCCGGGTACCCGGGTTGATGACCTGGCCTGCCTTAATCAAATCCCGTAAAACCACGGATATTCCTTTCTCCACGCTGGATTATTATCCAACCGTCCTGGATATCCTCGGGTTTACCATGCCAGATCAGCCGGAACCTATCGACGGGATCAGCATGTTGCCTTTCATTAAAGGAAACATAAAAGAACGACAGGTGCCCATTGGTTTTGAGTCAAAAAAACAGGTGGCATTCATGAACAACCGGTACAAAATCTACAGTCCGGATCAGGGACAGCATTTTGAACTATATGATATAATAAACGATCCTCAGGAAACCACTGATATTTCGACAGAACATCCGGATATTGTAAAAGAACTATCTGCAGAACTATCCAGGTGGAGGGAATCCTGCAAAAGGAGTTTGGAATATTCCGATTATAAACAAGATTTTTAAAATTAATTAAATTATGAAAAGGAAATTATTAAAATTAAGTCAGGCCTGGTTTATAACTATAGCATTAACAATTTCTGTTTATGCACAAGAGAAAAATCCATCCACAACAGAAGGAAAATTTAAGCCCACCTTTGAATCTTTAAAACAATATAGATATCCCGAATGGTTCCGGGATGCCAAACTGGGTTTCTGGGCTCATTGGGGGCCGCAGGCCGTACCCCGTCAGGGCGATTGGTATGCCCGAAAGATGTACCAGGAAGGGAGCGCAGATTATAAATATCACCTGGCACATTATGGTCATCCCTCAAAGTTCGGGTATAAAGACATTATTCCCTTGTGGAAGGCACAAAAGTGGGATCCGGATAAGCTCATGGCCCTGTATAAAAAGGCTGGTGCAAAATACTTTGTAAGTATGGGGAGTCATCACGATAATTTTTTTCTCTGGGATTCAAAAATACACAGGTGGAATGCCGTAAATTACGGTCCAAAGAAAGATGTGGTGGGACTTTGGCAGAAAGCTGCCGAAAAGGAGGGATTACGGTTTGGTGTTTCCGAGCATCTGGGGGCCAGTTTCACATGGTTTCAGCCCAGTCATATGGCAGATACGACCGGACCCATGAAAGATGTCCCTTATGACGGGAATAATCCTATGTATCAGGATCTTTATCATGCAAAAGCTGAAGCAGATGATCATGGGTGGCTCAGTAAAAATAAGGAGTGGCAGCGGGAATGGATGTTCAGTATCAAGGAGCTTATTGATAAATACCATCCTGATCTGTTGTATTCCGACAGCAAATTTCCTTTTGATGAATACGGGAGGAATCTGGTTTCCTACTTTTACAACCAGGATATGAAGAAAAATGGAGGGGAGCTTGAGGCGGTATATACCTGCAAACAGGCATCAGACGGGATGTGGGTGTCGGATCTGGAGCGGGGTGTCAAGGATACAATCAGCAAATTTCCCTGGCAGACTGATACCTCTATTGGGGACTGGTATTACCGTACAGGCCAGAAGTATAAGAGTGCTAATCGGGTTATTCAGATGCTGGTTGACATTGTCAGTAAAAATGGAAATTTGTTAATTAATATTGTTCAAACACCGGAAGGGGATCTGGAGCCGGATGTACTAAATATTGTTGAAGGAATTGGTCAATGGATGGCTGTAAATGGGGAAGGTATTTACGGTACTCGCCCCTGGAAAATATATGGTGAGCATCCTGCTGA
>DRPN01000110.1 GCA_011374625.1 Bacteroidota bacterium | reverse complement strand
TCTTTTGCAATCTACCCCAGTATATCAAGGATCCTTATAGAAGATATCTGGAAAACCAATTGAGAAAAAATTTCGATTTCCACGGAGTCCCTCTTAAAATATTTTTCCGCAAGAAATAATTGGCACTTTTTTTGAGTTATAGAAATGAATAATTCTTTCATGAAGAAAAGCAAATACATATTGGGGCCTCTGCTTTTACTCACCATGTTCTGGGCCTGCAGGAAAACAATCAGTTATCCCCCGGAGCCACAAATTGCTTTCAGGGATTTTTCCGTATTTGATTCAGTGGGCCCGCTGGGAAACCAGGTGCTTGTAGGCGCTTTGGTTTTTTCTTTTATTGATGGGGACGGCGATCTCGGGCTGCAGGAGCTGGATTCAGTCTCCCCTGGCGACACCTCCAATTCAAACCTGTTTTTCACCTTATATCATATGAAAGAGGGAACCATGGTCGAAGCGGATGAAGACGAAATTAAGACCCCCCTTAATTACCGTATCCCTTATATTCACATGCGAGGCAAAGATAAGGCAATGAAAGGGGAAATACAGGTACTTTTCTTTTATTGGGACTTTCCATGGGATACCATTCAGTATTCTTTTTACGTCGTAGACCGGGCCGGCAACAGAAGCAATACCGAAAAAACACCTGTCCTGATCCTGCCTTTGGAGTAGTAGTTTTTCCGTTCATAACCTGCAACCATGATAAACGAAAATAACAAAATGGTCGATCTTGTACACAAGAATCATGTCCTCATTTCAGTTTTTTCCCGTTTTGGAATATCCCTGGGGTTCGGAGACAAGACAATCAGAGAGATATGTCAAGAAAAGAAGATTGACCTGCAGTTCTTTCTGGAAATCGTTAATTCCTTTCTGGACCATGATTACTTCCCCAGAGAACAGCTAAAGAGTTTCCCGATCCGGCTTATCGTTGATTATCTCACCAAAACACACCATGAATATCTGACAAAAACTATCCCCGAAATAGAAAGTGTCATTTCAGGCAGAGAAGGGATCTGTTATAAAGACAAAGAACACAATTTCCTGATGAATACCTTTTTTCAAGAATATAAGGATGAGCTGATCACCCACATTAAAAGAGAAGACGAACAGGTATTTCCTTATGCTCTCGAGGTCGAGCAATGTTATCTGCAAAAAAAATCTGCAGAGAGCCTGCCGGATAAATTCAGGGATTACACGATCTCCCGCTACCTGCAGGAGCATGATGATGTAGAAGAAAAACTTTTTGACCTGAAAAACATTATCATTAAATATCTTCCGCCCCCTAAAAACCCGAGACTTTGCTACCGGGTTATCGTACTGTTGTTCAATCTGGAAAAAGACATGAATGACCACAGTCGTATAGAAGAAAAGGTATTTGTTCCGAAAGTGGCCATGATGGAGAAAGTCATCAGACGCAAAAACAGCCGCCAATAATCCGGTTTCAGGATGAGAAAAATTAATTTTTTAGTCATAACCGAATCTTTTGTATACAAAACCGGACTCCGGTCTTTGCTGGAAGAAATGTCCTTTACAGGGAAAATACATTATTCCGAAGATTTATCCCAGATAGGGAAAAGCAATGCAGACTATATTTTCGTAGATTCAGATATTCCGGACATGAAAGATTTATATAAACAGGTCCGTTCCGGGGATAAAGAAGAATGGCCTGTGCTGATTGCCCTGACCCATCACAGGAAAGACAATAACCTTTTGTCATCCGGATTCTTCAAACATTTCCTTGATCTGTCCCAACCCAAAAGTGAGATATTACATTCCCTCGTTGAGATTACGAAAAACAACCTCCCCCCGAATAAAGCCACAGTCCGGGAAGAAAAACTCAGTGAACGCGAAAAAAGCATTCTGAGATTTGTGGCGCTGGGTTATACAAACAAGGAGATCGCCGAAAAACTGTTTATAAGCATGCATACGGTTATCACACATCGAAAAAATATCACCCGTAAACTGGGAATAAAGACCGTCTCAGGTCTAACGGTATACGCTATTCTGAATCAACTGATTGACATGAATAACGTTGGCTAAAACCTCAGGCCCATAAACAGGACATCATCAATCTGCATGTTATCACCCTTCCACTCTTCAAAAGTTTTCTTCACTATTTCATATTGCTCATCCATGGGCAGCTCATGAATATCTTCAAGCAATTTCCGTAGCGGACCCATTTTAAATTTCTTACCTCTCGGCCCCCCGAATTGATCCGGATAACCATCCGAGAACATGTAGATAATATCTCCTTTTTTCAGATCATACTCCTGGTCGTTAAACACCTTTTTCTCTTCTTCAATAATTTCGCCACCTACGCCGTTACGGTTTCCGCGAAGGGTATAAATTTCATTATCCATAAAGAGAATTACAGGCCGCATAGCCGAAGCAAACTTAATATGATTATTATTCAGGTTCACCTCCAGCACAATAATGTCCATTCCGTCATCCGACTTACCTGATTCAAGGTTTTGGTTCAGCGAACTGGTGATCTCACGATTCAGAAAACCAAGCAGTTGAGAAGGGGTCTCATACCTGCCCTGTTGTGTAAGGTCTTTAATCAACGTAGAGCCGATCAAAGACATGAAAGCTCCCGGGACACCGTGTCCGGTGGAGTCTGCACATACGATGAGGAAACGGTCAACATCCACATAACCCCACCAATAAAAATCGCCACTTACAATATCCCTTGGCTGGTAGAAAACAAAGGAATCAGGAAATACATCCTTAAGCCTTTGAATAGGAGGCAGGATACTGGACTGAATCCTTCTGGCATAATTAATACTATCGGTAATTTCCTTGTTTTTCAGCTCCAATTCTGCATTTTTTTCCAAAACTTCTCTCGATCTTTTCTCCAGTTCTTTTTCCAGGTACTCTTCCCTTTTGATATGATTCCGCTCCCGTACTTTAATAATGATATATACCCCCGTAATCAGGGCAAGCACGGAGAGCAGGACAAACCACCAGCTCTTCCAAAAAGGATGTTTGATAATAATCCAGAGACTTACCGGTTCCTGTGTGGTATAGCCGGCATTATTATAAGCACGCACCAGAAACCTGTACTTTCCGTCTTCCAGTCGCCCGTAATACGCTGTGGTATTGGAAGAGAGATCTGACCAGTTATCATCGTAGTTTTCCAGCTTATACCGGTACATAACCTCCTGAGGATCCCTGTAGCTTATTCCAAGAAAATCTATTCTCACCCGGTAGCGGCCGTAAGGCATCACAATCTTTTTATGTACCGGAATTTTTTTATCTGAAAAAGTAATTGACAGGATGTTTGTTTTGGGAGGGATGGTATCCGGTTTTTCACGGGAAGGGTTAAACCGTATCACACCGTTGGAGGTCCCAAACCACACTCGTCCCTGCTGGTCGGTAAAAGCAGCATTCAAATTGCATTCGGCAACGACACCCTGTTTGTGTGAATAAGTCCTGACCTTTTTCTTATCCGGGTAGATTCTGCTTATTCCCGAACTATGTCCCACCCAAACACATCCGGCAGAATCAATGGTTAAACTATAACAATAGTTCGAGATCATGCCCGAATTTTCATTATAGTTCAGAATGGTATCCTTTGTAATGTTGAACACACCATTCCCGTAAGTCCCCACCCAGAAGCCTCCGGAAAGATCCCGGACGATGGATTTCATCTGCAAACGGGCAATCGTTTCGGGTAGTTTATATTTTCTTGAGGCCCCATTATCCAGGCTGATGGCATACAAACCATCCGACATAGTGGCCAGCCAGGCCTCATTGTCTTTATCCAGATAAATCTGATTTATATTGTTATAGGGCAACCCCTCATAGGTGGAGAGTTTTTTCAACAAATGTCCTTGCAGATCAAACACCATTACTCCACTGGCAGTACCTACCCATACATGGGTGTCATTACCAATGATACTATGTATGGTATTTTCCAGCTTATTCCCCGACTGAAACAAGGGAGATGCTTTATTTTTCGACTTGTTATAAAGGTAAATTCCGGATCCACGTGTGCCTATCCACAGTTTTCCTTTGGTATCAACAAAAAGGGCATTGATGCTCGTGCCCGGTAGTCCGTTTGCTTTTGTCAGTATAATGCCTTTTCCGCTTATCTGCGGGTTTTGTATCAGGATGCCTTTATCTCCTCCCAGAACCACTCTGTCGTCATAAGCCGTCACAGCCGTGACATTGTCCCCAGGCACCCTGCCCTTGAAATGGAACAACAACAAAGCATCATCGGGGAATAACACCAGCCCTTTTCCATAGGTGCCTATCCAGATATTTTTCTCGAAATCCTCAAAAATACATTGAATGTTTTGGGCAGCCAGTCCTGTTGTTTCAGTGTAGTCTTCCCTGACAAATCCCGTCCTGGCTATATGTATTCTGATCACACCGCTTCCAAAAGTAGCAAACCAGTAGTCTCCCCGGGAATCCCGGAGGATATCCGTAACGTTGGCCTCCTCCATACCCCATATTTTCCCGACGTTTTCCGTCGTCAGCTTATCCCCCAGCTTCAACCGGTACACTCCGGAATCAATGGTTCCAACCAGCACATCATGGTCGCCTGGAAGGATGGACTGCACACGTGTCGAAATTTCCGGCACTTTTTTTACCAGTACGGGAAGTGTTCCCCCGGCATCAAAACGGTAAACATACAATCCGTCAAAAGTGCCGACAAACAAATAATTTCCGGAAACTGCCAACGCGCTGATCTGATGGACTTCCTTAAGATTCAGGGGATGAACCGGATCTTCCTCTTCCTGCTCAATACTGAATATACCCCCGTTCTGCGAGGCCACCAGTATATTTCCGTGAAAATCCTGTGCCAGCCCGAAAATGCGGCTTTCCGAAAAACGGTGTACATCAAAAAATCTGAACTTTCCCTCTCGGTAATATCCAACATATCCGTCATTAAAACCAAACCACAGATCTCCCTGATTATCTTTGAGGCTTGTGGTCACAAAACTTTGTTGCAGGGAATCGGGCAACATATCTTTCCGGAAAGTCTTCCCGTCAAATCTCACCAGCTCGGTCCCGGTACCTACCCACAAAAATCCGTTGGAGTCTTCATTGATGGTATAGACAAATCTGTTCTGTAATCCGTTTTCAACGCCATAATGGAGGAAATGACAGGTTTGTCCCTTCGCCGGAATCGTAATGAAAAAAACAACCAGACAAAACAGGACAATAAACGGACTACGAATTTGTCTCATAAATCTTTATCAGATTATTATTAATGGCGTTTAATCGGTTTGGCTGCGGCTCCATACCGGAACTTAGGGACACCACCAATCGGAACCGTATGGAAAGGAAGCAATTCACCGTATTGGTTTCTCACGGAAATCACTACATTGTTATTCCGAACCATCGGTAATTTTTTCTTGATGAACTGAAAATCAAAAGAAGTATTCTTTTCCTTGTCAAAGATCTTAAACTCGCTCTCCTCCCATTCATCTTCTCCAGAAACCTTATTTAACTGATACAGGCGGGCAACAGTAACCGTTCGTATCTCTCCGTCGCTATCCCAGTCGAAATTGGTCTGTTTAATTGAGATCACCCGGTTATCAACATAGGGGTATATATGCGAGATATTTACAGTGTCGTTCCATAACCGGAAACCATATTCATAAGTAAATGCATCACCTCCTTCCACCGGAATGTTTTTATCAGGAGATGTGCTGAGAAAAAAGTTATACAGATTGCCGTCATCGCCATCCACTCCAAGCACGATGATTTTCAAAATATAACCCTGAAATTCTTCAGCATATTCTCCTTCGGTAGGGTTCAGCGGTCCAAACGTATACCATTTTTTATCATATTTCACTTGTGTATCAAACACCTTATAAGCCAAAAGATTCCCTTTCTTAAAAGTTCCACCGGGGTCTATATCTTCCGTCCAGCATCCTTTTCCCCCGTATATGGAATACTCTGTTTTCGTATTAAAAACCACATTGAGTTCATCAATATCCCCTCCGCAGTCGGGGTCATACACGCGTATATATATCGGACCATCATGGGTCTTCGGGATTATAAAAAAGAAAATGTTGCAAAAATCATCATCTCCCCATGAGGTCTCTGCTTTATTCCCAAAAGTCACAAGATGAGGAATATTCTCCACCTCCGCAGGAACAGGCTGTGCTGACAGGCTTGGGGAAAAGAACATGACAATTACAATAAACCAACCTGTTAGTTTCGCGCTCCGCATATAAAAATATTTCTGTTTCTTTACTTTCAAACGATATTATACGAGAAAGGTTCCTCTTTTCCTTTCAAAATAAATAAAAAAAAATGAAACATCCATCAGGAGTTCTTTTCTTTGATCCATATTAAATTGACAGAATGTAATAAAGATTTTAAAAATACGGAAGAAGTGAAAGATCAGGAATACTCCCTATAAAAGATTTTCTTATTTTTTCTGCCCTGCATTAAGTACTGTGATTTCCTTATATACACATTTATCCACCCGGTTTCCTGTATTGGTCATTCCTCTAACCAGCAATCTGACCATGAAGATACCCGGGGTATGATAGATGGTTTTTATTTCAGCCCCTTCAGCCAGATTTCCATTGCCCAGATCCCAGAAATATTGTTCGGGCTGAAAACCCGGGATGCTGGTCTCCAATCCGTCCAGGTGAATTTCCTCCCCGGTAAAACAAGTGTCAGGCGCGGTAATAAACGGTTCCTGAGACTCAACCACTTCCACCAGGTAAGTAGCTACCGATTCACGCGTCTCCCCCGTAATCGTATCTGTTACCGAAAGCCTGGCCAGGTATTGTCCGGATTTATCAAAACAGTGCTCTACCGTATGTCCGTAACCCACCGTACCATCGCCGAAATCCCATTTATACTTTATTGGAATCGTATCAGTATTATTACTTTGGGTTTCATAAAAGAGAAAACAGTTTACCGGTTCTTCCACAGGGTTACATCCTTTCATCTCCGGCAACAAGGAAGTAAACATGAAAATATTATCACGTCCCCGGCGCGTAGAGGTAAACAGTCCGGCATGCATAGAGCTGTCAACCACATAAGCATAATCATCGGCAGGAGAATTAAACGGAGCATCCAGGTGGACGGGAAGGATCCATTGTCCGTCATTAAAAAAGGTAAAGAAAATATCCAGCTTACCTAAAAAGCCGGTACGGTCTGAAGCAAAATACAGCCTCCGGGAAGGATGAAAAAAAGGATACAGGTCCGAGGCGGCGCTGTTCACATTTTTCCCGAGATTTTTGGGCTTCGACCAGCCGTTTCCCTGACGGTAACATACATAAAGATCTGACCTTCCATAACCTCCCGGCATGTCAGAAGCAAAGAACAACATTTTTCCGTCCGGACTAACGGCAGGATGCCCGACATTGTAAGCCGGGTTATTGTAAACAAAAGGATGAACCGTTCCCCAGTTCCCGTTGTTATAATCAATGTAAAAAATACCCGTGTAGTTAGGTTGTTTTTTGTTTTTCTTGTCCAGCAACAGATTTCGTGTAAAATACAGCACATGATGCGTTGCATCGTATGAGACCGGGCCTTCATTGACAAAGGTGTTGATCTGGAACAACAACTTCCTTGGTCGTCCGAAATGAACGCTGTCCTTTTTTTTGACAAAATACAAATTACTGGTTCGCTCACCTGACATCGTCCTGTATTGGTTAAAAATATTATCAATTCGGTCGGACGAAAAAATCACACCATCCTGAAAAAGGAAAGGAGCATAGTCGTTGGCAACCCCCATACTGAAAGGCGCAACCCTAACCTCCCAGAGAGATTGGCCGGTCCCCGGAAAAGGACAGACAACAAGGAGCAACAGCTGAAAATAAAAACGTTTCATTCGCTAAAAATAACGCGGGTTTATGGCTTTTATCGTGTGTACAGGTTCAAACCTTATGTAAATTTCATGGGATCCGCTTAACGTGGAACTAAACGGCCCCATGGTATAATCGTAAGCATAACCGATCATAAGCTGCTCGGTGACTTTAACCTCAACCAATCCTACTACCTGATTGGCAACAAACTTACTTCCTGTCCTGTAGGATGCTCCCAGCCAGACCTTATCATTAAATAAAATAAAGAAAGAATTGAAATCCAGACCGTA
>DRPN01000086.1 GCA_011374625.1 Bacteroidota bacterium | reverse complement strand
CATAAAGGATTGAACAAATAAAACGTACGATCATGGGAAAGCTTTCAAAAAAGGGAATTTATTAAGCCAGGCGTTCCCGGACTGACGGGAGCTGTTGTCATGCTGTGGATTTTTTACGTTTGTCACCGCTGGTAATAGTAGTGTAAAGGGAATGTGCTGTCTTGGCCGTGGTATTCTGCCAAAACAGTAATAAAGAGATTGAAAAAAAGACATGCCTTTCCTGAGAAAAGCAGGATTTGACGGAAACCTGAAAATTTTTGCTGTTTCCCTTAAATGTTGGAATAAACCGTATTCCGATAGATATTTCCGGTTTTCAGGAGCGAGAAACCCCGTTGGGATGTCTTGTCAGTCTTGATCAGGACAGCATACTGCCTGATATCATGGTACTTGTGAAAGTCCTTCTCCCCAAACCAAACGAAGTGAAGACAGAATTTCCGCATGAAACGGTCTGGACAAGTTGTTCTTAAGCCTTCGGAGATTATTGCGTTGGGGGTGACAAAATGAGTTGAGAAAATTATATTTTTATGGAAAAGGAAACCGTTTACCCGAAAGTGAATGGTTTCTTAAAAGTATATATATAATTGTCAATGCAGATCTACCGTGCCGTATCTGGATTTGATCTTTACAGTGGAGACTGAATTCCGGTCTTTCCCTATAAATCCGTGAACTTCCGAAGAATTGTTTTTTGTGATCCGGCTGATCCGGTCCGATTCGGGATAATGAATTGCACAGTAGGAAGTACTTCCCGTAAGGCGGTAAGAGGCTACCGAATCAATATCCAGTTTGATGTGACCGTATTCATTATCCACTTCAATGGATGTAAAACCGGCAGGTATATTCTTCACACTCACGTCGGTGAAACGTGTTTCCAGCATAACCTTTTTTCTGACTTCGTCGGCTTCAATGTCTCCATAACCGGCTTCCACGAATAGATTGTTCAGCTTTCCGAAACGGTAGGTGTCATACTTGGATTCCAGAACTATTGAGCTTACATCACCGGTATAAAGTTTGGAATACCTCGTTTCGCCGGCAAGAGCACTGACATGGTTGATTTCAAGACGTGAATATTTGAGATTAAGCATCAGCCAGTTGGCTTCTTCAATAGTCCCTTTTGAATAAGCCAGGATGATATTGTTCAGGGGCTTATGATTACCCTGTGTCAGTTTGTTGATCTTTAGGTGTCCGTAACGAACCTCTATATTTATTTTTCCGTCTATTTTATTGATGAATGCATTTCCGTATTTATTCAGAAGGTTGTAATTGATATAAGCGGGGGTATGGATGGTATAGTCAATGCTGAATTTTTTTTCATTACCCCAGAAATGCCTGCCATAACGGGAAAAATCATTGTCGATAACGGTAACAGCGGAAATATTGTCTCCCTGGATGTTAAAATCCACCTTCAGATATCCCAGCAACTTTTGTGCTTTCTCCCGGTCCGGATACTCTACCATAATCTTTACATCTATAGAAATGGAATCTTTCTCCCAGTTTTCCAGGTTAACATCCCCATATTTATTCTGGATGCTTAAAACCGTTTTATGTGTAGCCGGATAGCTCTTGTGATACTTTTTGATAACCCGATCTGGAGGGAGTGCCCACACTGACAAGGTTACAGATAACAGGACTACCCCGATAAGTCCTGTATTAAAGATTCGTTTTTTCATGGCTCTTTGGTTTGTTATTGTTCTGAATTTGAGATAATTGATTTATAATAGTATTCAATGCATTGAGTTTGGTCTGATAATATTCGATCATGGCATGAAGGATACGTTCGTCTCCCGGATTCATTTTCAGATCTTTTTGCAACTGATAATAGACAGAGTCCATGCTCCCGAATTCTTTCAGGATAATTTGTTTCTGGAGGGTGTCTCCGACAAATTTCATGTGCTTAAGTTGATTGTATTTCTGACTAACCTGTGTGGCATAGTAGTTTTCCGTTTCTTTAAATTCTGCAATCTGAGGATCTTTCTCAGGCGAAGGCAACAGGTTCGTATGTTCCAGTATCCACAACCCGGAGAGGATGAACAAAAGGGTTATCCCGGCTATTTTCAGCACCGGCCGGGCTCTAATGAGGAGCGATCGTCTGTGCCGGTGATTTAGTTTTTTCAGGAAACGTTCACCATGACCTTCCGGGGCGTCCACCTCAAAATCTTCCCGGTGGGTTTGTATGTATCTGCTCAGTTTATCCATAACTCATACTCATTTTTAATAATTCTTTCAGTTTTTGCCGTGCCCGGAAATATTGTGACCGGGAAGTGGCATTGCTGATCCCTATAATTCCGGCTATTTCTTCGTGATCGTATCCTTCAAAAAGATACAGGGTCAGGATTGTGCGGTAGCCCGCCGGCAATTGTTCCACGGCTTTCCGGATAAGCCCGGGATCATAGGGCACTTCATCTTCCGGTTCTTCCGCTGCAGCATGCATAAGAGGCTGGGATTCAATATCTTCGAATTCAAAGTGTTTCTTGCGGAGGCTGTCCAGGGATTTGTTGACAACGATTCTTTTCAACCAGGCTCCGAAGCTTACTTCTTCCTTGTAGTGGTCTATTTTTTCAAAAGCCGAAAGAAAAGCTTCCTGCATGATGTCTTCGGCTTCCTGTGTGTTGTTTATGATACGTAAGCTTGTATTGTACATGGCCTTGTAATATAGTTTATATATCTCAAACTGTGCCTGCCTGTTACCCTGCCTGCACTGGTCAATAAGATCCTGGTGAATATTCGTATATTTTTGTTCTGCCATGCTCATTGTCCGGATAAAGACGAAATAAAAAAATCAATGTTGCATCTTTAACTCCTTAATAAACTTCTTAAAGGAAAATGCAATCTGGCCTTAAAGATAATTAAAGCTGAATACAAAGTTATGCCGCCGTCGGTTGTTTTTTATATACCTGCCAAATACGAATCTCTGCCATCATCGGGTTTATTGTTTCTCAGGTATGTGGCAAATGCTTTTTTTAACTTGAATAATCTTGCTGCCTCACCCAGTTTCAGGTATATTATCGTAAACAATATTGACAGAAAACGGGGAAAATATATTTGGTTAATATTTGAAAAGAAGAACTTTTCTTAGAATATTTTGATACAAAACGAGCGGTTTAATGTAAAATAATATAAAAACGATAGGATTTAAGAACAGAAAGATCTTATCTACGGAAAAAACACAGGAAAAGGATTATGCATAAATATAAAAATCTCCGTGGAAAACGTTATCTTTGCAAGTTATCATCTAAATAAAAGAGAGAAAATGGGTGTTATTAATGTGGTTTTGCAGAAGATATTCGGCAGTAAGTCCGAACATGATATCAAAGAGATACAGCCAATTCTTACGAAGATAAAAGAGGAATATGAGAAATTACAGGGACTCAGTCATGATGATCTGAGAGCCCGGTCTGCTGCGTTGAAAAAATATGTTAGAGAACAGATCAGTGGCGTGGAAAAAGAAATCCTCCAGCTGCGACAGAAGGCCGAATCGGATGAAACGCCGGTAGGGGAAAAAGAAGAACTGTACCGGGATATTGACAAAAAGGAAAAAGAACTGGACAATAAAATTGAAGCGGTCCTGGATGAAATACTTCCGCAAGCGTTTGCCATCGTTAAGGATACGGCTCGTCGTTTCAAAGAAAATGAAAACATAGAGGTTATTGCTACGGATTATGATAGAAATCTGGCTGTCCGCAAAGATTTTGTAGATATTAAAGGGGACAAGGCCATTTATCACAACCGGTGGCAGGCCGGGGGCAATGAGATTACGTGGGATATGGTGCATTATGATGTCCAATTGATCGGGGGTGTTGTCCTCCATCAGGGGAAAATAGCCGAAATGGCTACCGGTGAAGGGAAAACCCTTGTCGCTACACTGCCCGTATTTCTCAATGCCTTGGCAGGGAAAGGCGTCCATCTGGTTACGGTGAATGATTATCTGGCCAAAAGGGATGCCGAATGGATGGGGCCTATTTATGAATTCCATGGCCTTTCGGTGGATTGTATTGATAAGCATCAGCCAAACAGTCCCGAAAGAAGAAACGCCTACAATGCGGATATCACTTATGGTACCAACAACGAGTTCGGTTTTGACTACCTGCGTGATAATATGGCGATCAACCCGGAAGATCTGGTACAGCGGAAACATCATTATGCCATTGTGGATGAGGTGGACTCGGTACTGATTGACGATGCACGTACTCCATTGATTATCTCAGGTCCTACCGAGAAAAGCGATACCAGCCTGTTTGATGAGCTGAAACCAGACGTGGTGAAACTGGTGGATGCCCAGCGGAAATTGGTGAAAGAAATATTGATAGAAGCCAGAAGAGCTTTGAAAGAGGGAGATAAGGACAAGGCCGGATTGATGTTGCTCAGAGCCCATAAAGGATTGCCCAAAAATAAACCTTTAATCAAATTGCTCAGTGAAGAGGGAAATAAAACACTGATGCAGAAGACGGAAAACTTTTACATGCAGAACAACAGCAAGGAGATGTACAAGGTTACCGATGAACTGTATTTTATCATCGATGAACAAAATAATACCATTGAACTGACCGACAAAGGACTGGATCTTCTTTCCTCTACAGCCAAAGACCTTTCTTTCTTTGTTTTACCGGATGTGGGGGCTGAAATGGCCGAAATTGAAAAATCGGATATGAGTCCTGACGAAAAACTGAAGGCTAAGGATAAGCTGTTGCAGGATTTTGCTATCAAGTCGGAACGGGTGCATACTATGAACCAGTTGCTTAAAGCCTATACTTTGTTTGAAAGGGATGTGGAGTATGTGGTGATCGACAATAAAGTGAAGATCGTAGATGAACAGACCGGACGTATCATGGAAGGCCGCCGTTATTCGGAAGGATTACATCAGGCTATTGAGTCAAAAGAGAATGTAAAGATTGAAGGTGCTACACAGACATTCGCCACCATTACCCTTCAGAACTATTTCCGAATGTACCATAAACTGGCTGGTATGACCGGTACGGCCGAGACCGAAGCCGGCGAGTTCTGGGATATATATAAGCTGGATGTAGTGGTGATCCCTACCAATGTGCCGGTAATCCGTAAAGACTATGAAGATCTGGTTTATAAAACGAAACGGGAAAAATACAATGCCGTCATTGACGAGATCGTAAAGCTGGTGAAAGCGGGTAGGCCTGTGCTGGTGGGAACGACATCCGTAGAGGTGTCGGAACTTCTTAGCCGGATGCTTAAGATTAAAGGGATAAAACACAATGTGCTGAATGCTAAATTACACCAGCGTGAGGCCGAGATCGTGGCTCAGGCTGGCAGGAAAGGGGTGGTGACTATCGCAACCAACATGGCAGGACGAGGTACTGATATCAAACTGACCGATGAGGTGCGACAGGCCGGAGGCCTTGCCATTGTGGGTACGGAGAGACATGAATCACGTCGTGTTGACCGCCAGTTGAGGGGACGGGCCGGACGTCAGGGTGACCCCGGCACATCTCAGTTCTTTGTCTCCCTCGAAGATGATCTGATGCGTGTGTTCGGCTCGGAAAGAATCGCCGGGTTGATGGACAGACTGGGACTGAAAGAAGGAGAGGTGATCCAGCATGCCATGATCACCAAATCGATAGAACGTGCACAGAAAAAGGTGGAAGAGAACAATTTCGGGATCCGGAAAAGACTTCTGGAATATGACGACGTGATGAACTCCCAGCGGGAGGTGATCTATAATAAACGGAAACATGCCCTCTTCGGTGAACGCTTGGATGTGGATATCGCCAACATGATATGGGATGTGACAGAGAGTCTCGTTGACACCTATCACAAGACTGATGACTTCGAAGGATTTAACTTTGAATTGCTGCGTACTTTTTCGGTTGAATCGCCCGTGAGTGAAGACAAGTTCCAGAAAATGGATGCCGGCGAAATCATTCAGGAACTAAACAAAGTAGTGGAGGATACTTACAAACGCAAAGAGGATAGCATTGCCCGCCAAGCCTATCCGGTAATCAAGGATGTATATGAGAAACAATCGCATCTATATGAGAACATTGTAGTTCCCATTACAGATGGTACCAAGGTGTACCAGGTCATTACCAACCTGAAAAAAGCATCGGAAACGGAAGGTAAGGAACTGGTGCGTGCGTATGAAAAAACGGTTATTCTGGCTACCATTGACGATGCCTGGAAAGAGCATTTGCGCGAAATGGATGATCTGAAACAGTCGGTGCAGAATGCCACCTATGAACAGAAAGATCCGCTGTTGATTTATAAGTTAGAGTCATTCAACCTGTTCAGGGATATGCTCGACAAGATAAACAAAACGGTCATTGCCACGCTGATGAAAGGGCAGATACCTATTCAGGATGCCAGCGAGGTACAGGAAGCCCGTCATCGCCGTCATTTGGATATGAGCCGCATGCGTATGTCTAAAACCGATACGCCTTCTTATTCGGGTGTCAGTGATACGGTTTCTGCGGGTGGCGGTCAACCTTCCCGTCCCCAGCCGGTACGGGTTGGAAAAAAAATCGGACGGAATGATCCTTGCCCATGTGGCAGCGGCAAGAAATACAAAAACTGTCACGGTCGTCCCGGTGCTCCTCCATTGTCTCCGGAACAGCTACAAGATTACTCCCAAAGCCAACAAAAGGTTAAGAATATGAATCTTTGAGTGCGTAGTTTCTTGGGAATCAAAGACGCTTCACACTTTTATATTTTTCTCATCTCTTCTCTTATCCTTTTCCGTACATCTTCCCTCACCGGTACCAATGGCAATCTAAGATAGTTTTTTATTAATCCCATCTCGCTGAGGACGGCTTTGATGCCGCCGGGGTTGCCATCGGCAAACAGGAGATCTATCATCGTGGCAAAACAGTAGTGGACAGAGGCTGCTTTCTGGAAATTGCCGGCCAGGGCTGCGTCGGTGATCTGCCGGAATGCTGCCGGCCAGGCATTGGCAGCTACGGAAATCACTCCGGCGCCACCCACTGACATGATGGGAATGGTTAGTGCATCGTCGCCGGAAATGATCAAAAAATCCTCCGGTTTGTCTTTGGCAATACGTATGATCTGGTTCAGGTTGCCGGATGCCTCCTTGATAGCTATGATATTGTCAAAAGCATGAGCCAGCTCAAGGGTGGTCTCTGCCGTAATATTAACACCTGTTCGTCCGGGAACGTTGTAAAGAATAATCGGGACAGGTGCTGTGGCTGCCAGGGTACGGTAATGCTCGTAAAGACCTTTGGCCGTTGGTTTGTTGTAATACGGCGCAACGGATAGAATTCCGTCAATATTGTCAAAGTGGAAGGATCGTATCTGGTCGATAACATGGTGTGTATTGTTTCCTCCGATGCCAACAATAATGGGTAGCTTGTGGTCCGTGTGTTCAATAACAAAGTTCACTACTGCCATTTTCTCATCCTGGTTCAGGGTTACGGATTCTCCCGTAGTACCCAGGATGACCAGATAATTTACCCCGCCTTCCACAACATGGTCCAATAGTTTGGTCAATGCCGGAAAGTCTATACTTGCATCTTGTCTGAAAGGGGTTACCAATGCAACCCCCAGTCCGCTTAAACGATCTTTCATAATCTGAAGATTTATAAGTTAGAAGATAATTCAGGGCGGTTGATGGTCTCCAGATAATTAGTTACCAGCTCAATGAAATACTCAAGCGAAACGCTATCTTCCAGATGGATCATCATATCTTCGTATACCGGTTTTTGTTTATACCTCCCTACCTTAAAACGGGCCGGAGAAGAACCGGAAATATAATCAAAGACAAAATGATCGACCATCGTCAGGTTGATGAGGATATCAAACGGGTATTTGGAGAAATTAATCACTTCTTGTGTGACAGGTTTACCAAACCAATTCAGCATTTTTTTGGAAAACAGGATAAAATCCTTTTTAAACAAATAGTGGGAAGGAACCTCCTTGGCGTTGACAAAACCCAGAACACTAACCACATGAACGGTTTTTTTAAGGTCATTGTAAAATTCCCGGACCAAATCAAAATCTTCCGGTTTGGTGGCATCAAACATGATCCCAATAGATTTGGCAGTTTTCAGGTTAATAACCTGTTTCTTCCGTCGCTGATGCCTCTGGTTCTTCCAGATATGATAATATCCTATTTTTCTTTTCAAGACCCTGTACATACAAGGCTGCAAGATAAAAAAAAAGAATACCTTTTCGAATTTAACCTGAAAAAATCTTTTATTTACCGGCAAATGATTATTGATCTTCGCTAAGGCTTAGCATATCAAT
>DRPN01000014.1 GCA_011374625.1 Bacteroidota bacterium | reverse complement strand
GCAGAAGGGATATCTGTTACTTTTCCCGGCTTGATTTTTCCGGGCCACCTTATGACCAATGGTTCTCTGATGCCTCCTTCGTGGAGGGAGCCCTTCAGGCCCCTCAACCTCCCGGCACTATGAAAAAATTCTCTTTTCTGACAATCCTTCTGTTTCTTCTGTTCTTTTTTCACGCCGTGACGGAGTTGTTCTCCCAATCGCCGGCGCCAGTCGGTCCAAAACCCAACATCATCTTTATCATGGCCGACGACCTGGGTTATGGAGAGCTGGGTTGCTATGGCCAGAAAATTATCATGACTCCTAACATCGACCGTATAGCCCGCGAGGGCATAAAATTTACGAATTTTTATTCAGGACAGGCCGTCTGTGCTCCGGCCCGTTGCACCCTGATGACCGGATACCATACAGGACATGCCTATATCCGGGATAACGGGCCTAAAAAGGGTCCGCATCCCAAGACTCCTTTCCCGGGACAAAACCCGATACCAGACCAGGTGGTTACCATTGCAGAACTCTTACAAACAGCAGGATATACCACCGGTTGCATTGGCAAATGGGGTTTGGGAAACACGTATAATTCCGGCGATCCCATGAAACAGGGATTTGACTTTTTTTACGGATACAAATGTCAGATTCACGCGCACAATCACTATCCTGAATTTTTATGGCGCAATGATTCTATCGAACATATCCCCGGCAATGACGGAAAATCATTACGTGGCACTCATCATTCGCAGGATCTTTTTACCCTGGAATCGGTCAAATTCATAAACAGGAACCAGGACAAACCTTTCTTCTTATACCTTCCTTTTATCATACCCCATCTTTCCATTCAGACCACCGACCTTTATCTGGATATGTACAAAGGCCATGTACCGGAAACACCTTATAAACACCATGGATATCTGAAAAATCCTTATCCTCATGCTGCATATGCAGGAATGATTTCACAACTGGATGCTGCAGTCGGGACCATACTGGAAACAATAAAAGGGCTTGGGCTGGATGATAATACCATTGTATTTTTTACCTCTGACAATGGTCCGGCCTACAAACGCCTGGGGGGATCGGATGATAAATTTTTTCATAGTGCCGGGAGGTTGAGGGGCCTGAAGGGCTCACTCCACGAAGGAGGCATCAGAGAACCATTGGTCATAAGGTGGCCCGGAAAAATCAAGCCGGGAAAAGTAACAGATATCCCTTCTGCCTTCTGGGATGTGTTACCTACATTGTGTGAGATTGGAGGAGCAGAAATTCCTTCCGGAATAGATGGTATCAGCTTTCTCCCTACTCTCACCGGAAAAGGGAAACAACAAAAACACGGGTTCCTCTACTGGGAATTCAAGAGTTACGGAGGCCAGGCCAGTGTAAGGATGAGTGACTGGAAGTTGATTATTACCAATCTGAGGGCAAAGAACAAAAAGCCGGAAGTGCAACTTTACAACCTGAAGAAAGATCCGGGAGAGTCCACAAACCTTGCAGAAGATCATCCGGATCTTGTTAATAAAGGAATGGAGATGATCAAGAGGGAACACACCCCCTCAAAATTATTCTCCTTTCCCGAACTGGTAAATTTTGTTAACGCATGGCTCCAATCAAATACATAATTACCTCCGTGTACCCTGTGGTTAAAACCGTGAAACCACCAAAGGTACAGAAAATGACAAGCTACGTAGGCGCCTACATAGGTACGAGTATATAACATATTGTTTAACTAAAGAATACAGCTATGTTTAAAACAGGTTTTTTTAGATTTTTACTGATATATGCAGGGTTTGTATTATTTGCAATTACCTCTTTCCTTGTGTTATCTTCCTGCCACACTGAAAGTTCCAAAGTTCCGGATAAGCCCAATATTCTATGGATTGTGGCAGATGATCTGGGCACCGACCTTGGGTGCTACGGAAACGATGTGGTTTCCACCCCCAACCTGGACAATCTGGCGGCACAAGGTGTAAAATACGAGCATTTCTACACCGTAACTGCCGTCTGTTCCCCCAGCCGTTCTACGATGATCACCGGGATGTATCCTACCAGTATTCATTGCCAGAATCATCGCACCCACTTTAAAAAGCCTTTACCGGACGGTGTAGTCCCCATTACCTATTTATTCCGCAAAGCGGGATATTTCACCTGCAACGGGAATTTCCGTGATAAAAACAGGCCCGGGAAACAAGACTATAATTTCAAAGCCGACAGCATTTATGACGGTACCGACTGGAGCCAACGCCAACCCGGACAGCCTTTCTTTGCCCAGATTCAAATCCATTACCCTCACCGGGCCTTCTTACATGACACCCTTCGACCCATTGATCCGGAGAAAGTAAAAATACCTCCCTATTATCCGGATCACCGGATTACAAGACAAGACTGGGCCTTGTACCTTGAAACCATTCAGATCCTGGACCGGACCGTAGAAAAAATTCTAATAAGGCTTGATGAGGAGGGGTTGGCCAAATCCACAGTAGTATTTTTCTTTGGCGACCAGGGCCGGCCCATGCTACGTGCAAAACAATTTATGTATGACCCCGGAATTCATACCCCGCTGATTATCCGTTATCCGGATGGAAAAATGAAAGGAACGGTGGAGAATAAGCTTGTGAGCAATGTGGATCTCGCTGCGGCAAGCCTTGCCCTGGCAGGCATCCCGATACCGGAATATATGCAGGGGATTGACTTCCTTGCTCCCAATGTTCCGCAAAGAACCTATGTGTATTGCATGCGTGATCGCCGAGATGAAACCGTAGACCGGATAAGAGCTGTACGGACAAATAATTTTAAATATATACGCAATTTTTATCCGGAGAAGCCTTACACCCAGTTTAATACTTATAAAAAACAAGCTTATCCCGTGCTTACCCTGATGCAGGCATTACACCGGAAAGGAGAACTGACATCGGCGCAGGATCAGTTTATGTCTGACACAAAACCTCCCGAAGAGTTATATGACCTGACAAAGGATCCTTATGAAATTCATAATCTGTACAAAGACAACGCCTATGCAGACACCTTGCAGCAACTACGTACACTGATGGATACCGTACTGGCAAAATACGACAAAGGTACTTACCCTGAAGATGTAAGGGAGATTGAATATGCCGAAAAACTGGCCGCCAAACGCTATAAGCAACTTATGAAGCATCGTGGGCTGGGCGAAAATCCCACGGATGAACAGATCCTGAAATGGTGGGAAGATTATTTTACCAAACTTACCGGAAAAAACCTGAAAACAAATAATGTAAAATGATTAAATATAAATCTCTCCGTGAACATTGCGTATCCGCAATGAACTCTGTGGTTGAATATTTTAAAACCACAAAAGGCATAACGCTGGCGCAGAGGACACAAAGTTTTCTTTTTATATTATTTCTGACCGTGATATTTATGCTATTTTCCTCGTTTAGGACAAAGAATCCGGATAAAAATATAAAGCCCAACATCGTATTCATTCTTGCTGATGACCTGGGTTGGCGGGATGCCGGGTTTATGGGCAGCAAATATTATGAAACGCCTGCCATTGACAAACTGGCTGCCAGCGGAATGGTTTTTACCGACGGGTATGCCAATGCCCCTAATTGTGCACCTTCGCGTGCTGCGCTAATGACAGGATTATATGGTCCCCGTACCGGTATATATACTGTTAATTCGGCAAAAAGGGGAAAGGACGTTTACCGCAGGCTTATCCCCGTAGAAAACAAAATCGTACTGGACAGCAGTTTTGTCACTCTTGCCGAAGTGTTGAAACAGAATGGTTATGTCAGCGCCTCTGTCGGTAAGTGGCATCTGGGAAACCCTCCGCATTCAGGTCCAATATCTCAGGGATTTGACATAAATGTAGGAGGCTGGCAACTGGGCCATCCCAAGGCCTATTTTAGTCCTTACGGAAATCCTTATCTTACTGACGGCCCCAAAGGGGAATATTTAACTGACCGGCTGACCCGGGAAGCTCTGAGGTTTATAGAAGAGAACAAAGACCGGCCATTTTTCCTTTACTTCCCGCATTATGCCGTTCACGCTCCCTTTCAGGCCAAAGACAGCCTGAAAAATCAATTTATAAACAAACCTCCCGACGACGGGCAAAAGAATCCTGTTTATGCTGCTATGATCAAAAGCCTCGATGAAAGCGTAGGCAGGATCATCCGCAAACTTGATGAATTGCATCTGCGGAAAAATACCATTGTGGTTTTTATGTCGGACAACGGGGGCGTAACCTTTATCACCTCAAACACCCCCTTGCGGGGAGGAAAAGGCATGTTGTATGAAGGAGGCATACGGGAACCGTTTATCGTGTCCTGGCCGGGGAAAATAAAATCCGGGACGGTGAGCCCCTACCCTATCATTGGTACGGATATGTTTCCAACCCTTCTTCATCTTACCGGATCAAAACCGGAAAAAAGGCTTCATTTTGACGGCATAAACCTTAGTAAACTGCTGCTGAAAGGCAAAACACCACGGAAAAGGGCATTATACTGGCACTTTCCGGCCTATTTGGAACAATCCCGTGGAATCCCTGGTTTGTGGCGCACAACACCTGCCTCTGCAATTCGTTACGGAAACTGGAAGCTGATCCGGTTTTATGAAACGAGGAAAACAGAATTATACAACCTGGCTGAAGATATTGGCGAACAAAATGATTTATCTTTACAAAATCCGAAAGAAAAAGCCAAACTGGAAAAAATGATGGACAGATGGCTCAGGAAAACACATGCCTTCATCCCCACACAGAAGAATCCGGCATTCGATCCGGAAAAATATCAGCAAAGGCTTAAACAAATAAAAGTTCAGACCTATGACAAAAAATAATTTTTCTTTTTACTCATTCGCAATTATAACCATTTTCTGGTTAGTTTTATTTTCCTGTTCTCATGAAGACGGAAAGAACGGAGTTTTCACGGACCATTTTCCCGACGGTGTTCAACGAACCTGGCTGGGGCCGGATTACTGGAGCAATCCCATGCAGGACTGGCAACTGAACAACGGGCATATTGAATGCCTGGCTTCCGCCCGGAACCGTAATGTAAACATCCTGACGTACCGGATAGATGACGTAAAAAACGGTTTTATGTTTTCTATAAAGATGGGGTTGCTTTCCGACACCCTGCCTCCCAGCAAAAACAACTGGTTAGGGATACGCATCGGCTCAAAAGGACAGTTTCATGATTACCGGGATGATGCTATTTACGGAAAAGGCCTCAACATAGGGATCACGACCAAAGGAGAAATGTTTATCGGAGAACCGCCTGTGAAAGAAGACAAAAATGCCATCCTCCTTGTACCTTATCTGAAAAAAGAGATCCTTCTGGTAACGAACCTGAAAAAAGAGGACGGAAAATATCACATGACCGTTTCCGCAAAAGATCCTGTCTCCGGGAAAGTTCTGGCCACTGTCGAACAGGAAAATGTACCGGCCCAAAATCTCACAGGTAGTTTGGCCCTGGTTAGTCATTTCGGAGAAACTGCAAAAAAACGGGATATTCCCACCGGCTGGTTCGACGATCTCACCCTGACAGGCTCGGCCGTCACAGCTTATCCGGACCACGCTTTTGGTCCCATTCTTTTTTCACAATACACTCTAAGCCGGAAGATACTGAAACTTACAGCCCAGATGCCTCCTGTCGGAGCACAGGACGGGAAAACTGTAGGTCTCCAGGTTAAAGAAAACGGTAATTGGAAAACTATTGCCACAGAGGATATTGACCCGGATGCCCGTACGGCGACTTTCCGCATTAAGGACTGGAATGACAGCATGGACACTCCTTACCGGCTGACCTATGAAATGGCTGTAGGCAAGGGGAAAAAACGAAAATATTTTTATACCGGAACCATACGGAAAGACCCCCGGAATAAGAAAGAGATCGTTATGGCTGCTTTCACCGGCAACAATGACCTGGGGTTTCCCAATACGGAGATCACCGAAGCAGTGAAAAAAATCCATCCCGATATTTTGTTTTTCTCCGGTGATCAGATCTATGAACCCGTAGGAGGCTATAGGGTGCAGAGGGCTCCTCTGGATAAATCCATTCTGGATTATCTGAGGAAATGGTATCTGTACGGGTGGGAATACGGAGAGTTATTGCGTAACATTCCTTCCATAGCCATTCCGGATGATCATGATGTTTACCATGGCAACCTATGGGGTGCCGGAGGCAAAGCTACTCCTCCGGGCCTTACCGGTTCGACTGCCCACGATGCAGGCGGGTATAAGATGCCCGCACGCTGGGTCAATATGGTTCAACGCACCCAGACCAGCCATTTGCCCGACCCCTATGACCCTACCCCTGTCGAACAGGGCATTACGGTTTACTACACAGCCTTAAACCTGGGGGGTGTTAGTTTTGCTATTGTCGAAGATCGTAAGTTCAAGTCAGCACCCAAACCGCTGTTACCGGAAGCGGAAATCATAAACGGCTGGCCCCAGAATCCAAATTTCAATGCAGCCAAAGAGGCAGATGTTCCCGGTGCTACCTTATTGGGGAAACGACAACTTGATTTCCTGGATGCCTGGGCCCAGGATTGGAGTGATGGTACCTGGATGAAAGCTTTACTGTCACAGACCATCTTTGAGAATCTGGCAACTCTTCCCAAAAACGATAAAAGCGATGCGGTGGTGCCTCGTTTGCGCATCATGGAAAAAGGGAAATATCCTCCGGATGATGTGAAAGTGTCTGACTTTGATTCTGACGGATGGCCCCAGACGGGCCGCCGCAAGGCTGTAGAGACTATTCGTAAGGCTTTTGCCATCCATATTGCCGGCGACCAGCACCTGGGCAGCACCACACAGTATGGTGTGGATACCTGGAAGGATGCTTCCTATGCTTTATGTGTCCCTTCGATATCCAACTACTTTCCACGTCGCTGGTTTCCTTCCACACCCGGAAAAAACAGAAAGCCCGGTGCTCCGAAATATACGGGTGATTTCTTCGATGGCTTCGGCAACAGGATGACCGTATATGCTGTAGCCAATCCCGTATTTACCGGCAAAAAACCCTCCAACCTGTATGACCGGTCAGCAGGCTTTGGTGTGGTGAGGTTCCACAGGGACACCCGGCAGATAGACATCGAATGCTGGCCACGGGGTGTAGATCCCACGGTCCCGGATGCCAGACAGTACCCGGGGTGGCCTGTTATCATAAATCAAAAGGATAATTACAACCGGAAAGCCTGGGGATGGCTGCCCAAGATCATGGTTACCGGCCTTACGCAACCTGTAGTCAAAGTTTACAAGGAGGGAAAGAAAAATGAGCTCGTTTATGCCCTGCGCATCACGGGCAACAGCTTCTCCCCCCGGGTTTTTGCAGCCGGCAGATACACCTTGCTCGTCGGAGATAACGGAACTTTCAAAAAATATGAAGGCCTGGCCCCAACAAAAGAAAAAGACACAAAAACACTTACAATTAACTTTTAATTGGTGAAATCATGAAACCGGTTGTTTTAATAAAAAGTGTTTTTCTCTCATTGTTTGTTCTGGTTCTGTTTTCCGTGCCATTAAAGGCTCAGACAATTGTTCAATCAACTGGCTCAGGAACACTTTCCGAAAGAGTGTGAGAAAAAAATAAACCCAGTTTGCGCAATAGAGATTTCGAATAAATCTTCTATTACGCACCGGCCTTAGGCCGTACTGGATAAACCCTGACTTAGGAATTCACTGTTTTGGTGAAAAGCCAAAACAGATGAAACGAACAACAAATACATTTGGCAGCTGGATGCCGATTTCGGATCAGAAAGGGACAAATATGCCTATGTGGAAGAAAACAAAGACGAAAAAAACGGAACATTTGATCTGTACATACCACAGCATCCGGCCATTCAGGGTAAGTGGGGCTATGATGCAAACAACAATTTCTCCATTGAGGTCACGTACCAGAGTACGGAAGGAAATATAAAAATCTCAGCCACTGAAAATGCTGACGGTTCGGGCCTTTTAAATTATTACCTGAACGGAGAAGTGCTTATATCCGCCCGGTGGAATACCGACGGCAGCGGTTCCTGTACACTTATCAGGTTTTGACCTAAAC
The DNA here is from genome assembly GCA_011374625.1 of Bacteroidota bacterium. GTDB lineage: Bacteria > Bacteroidota > Bacteroidia > Bacteroidales > VadinHA17 > DRPN01. Next base: position 220 of record DRPN01000014.1, on the reverse strand, counting down.
AGAAAAGCCCGCCTGAGGGCGGGCTTTATACAATAAAAATTCCAAGAATTATTTTTCAATACCCAGCAGTTCCACATCAAAGATAAGTGTGGAATTAGGCGGAATCGTTTGTCCGGCACCCCGTTCGCCATAAGCAAGATCAGAGGGAATGAACAAACGCCATTTTGAACCAACGGGCATCAACTGAAGGGCTTCCGTCCATCCAGGAATGACACGGTTC
>DRPN01000151.1 GCA_011374625.1 Bacteroidota bacterium | reverse complement strand
GTTTTTGTTTATTATTAAGGCGAAATACATTGTTTTTCATTTTCTGCCGGATGTAAAAATAATATAAAAAAAGCTGTTCTCCCAGAACAGCTTTTTTTATATTACAATTTACACAGAAATTACTTCACTTCTTCAAAATCTACGTCAGTGACCTCATCATCACTACCTTTAGATTCTCCACTCTGGCTGCCTGTACTGCTGGCGGATGTGCCTGCATCAGTTCCTGCATTGGCCGTTTGACCGGCTTTGTACATTTCCTCGCTGGCAGCCTGCCAGGCTGTATTGAGTTCAGCGGTAGCACGGTCAATAGCTTCCATGTCCTCATTTTTATGGGCAGTCTTCAGTTCTTCCAGTGCTTTTTCAATAGCTCCTTTTTTATCGGCAGGAAGCTTATCTCCAAATTCTTTCAATTGTTTATCAGACTGGAAAATAAGGCTGTCTGCGGCATTCAGTTTGTCTATACGTTCTTTGGCTTTCCGGTCAGCTTCTTCGTTGGCTTTGGCTTCTTCTCTCATTTTCCGGATTTCATCTTCAGTAAGGCCGGAAGAGGCTTCGATGCGGATTTTTTGTTCTTTACCGGTGCCTTTATCTTTGGCAGAGACATTCAGTATGCCGTTGGCGTCGATATCGAAAGTTACTTCAATCTGTGGGACTCCTCTCGGTGCCGGGGGGATACCGTCCAGATGAAAACGTCCGATTGTTTTATTGTCTTTGGCCATGGGACGTTCTCCCTGTAGCACATGTATCTCTACCGAAGGTTGATTGTCAGCAGCCGTAGTGAATGTTTCAGTTTTCTTAGTGGGTATGGTTGTGTTGGCTTCGATAAGTTTGGTCATCACTCCCCCGAGGGTTTCAATACCCAGGGACAGAGGCGTTACATCCAGTAATAGTACATCTTTCACTTCTCCGGTAAGCACACCTCCCTGAATGGCAGCCCCTACAGCCACTACCTCATCCGGATTTACCCCTTTAGAGGGAGTTTTTCCGAAAAACGACTCAACCTTTTGCTGTACGATCGGAATACGTGTAGATCCTCCTACCAGTATCACTTCGTCAATATCGGAAGTGGTAAGTCCGGCATCTTTCAGAGCCAGCTTACATGGCTCTATGAACCTTGAAATGAACGGATCAATCAGTTTTTCGAACTGAGCTCTTGTCAGTGTTTTGACCAGATGCTTGGGTATCCCGTCTACCGGCATGATATATGGAAGATTAATTTCCGTAGAGGTTGAGCTGGATAATTCTATTTTTGCTTTTTCAGCAGCTTCTTTCAGACGTTGCAATGCCATCGGGTCTCTGCGGAGGTCGATATTTTCATCTTTCTTAAATTCATCCGCCAACCAGTTAATAATAGACTGATCGAAATCATCTCCTCCCAGATGGGTGTCCCCGTTGGTAGATTTGACTTCAAAAACGCCGTCACCAAGCTCCAGGATTGAAATATCGAATGTGCCGCCACCCAAGTCGAACACAGCCACTTTCATATCTCTTCCTTTCTTGTCTAGGCCGTAAGCCAGGGAAGCAGCCGTAGGTTCATTAATGATTCTGCGGACTTTAAGTCCTGCAATTTCACCAGCCTCTTTGGTAGCCTGACGCTGGGAATCATTAAAGTAAGCCGGCACAGTTATAACCGCTTCGGTTACTTCCTGTCCCAGATAATCTTCCGCTGTCTTTTTCATTTTCTGCAGGATCATCGCAGAAATCTCCTGCGGAGAATATAAGCGGTCGTCTATTTTTACACGGGGTGTATTGTTTTCTCCCTTTACTACTTCATAGGAGAGACGCTTGATTTCTTCCTTTACCTGATCGTACGTTTCTCCCATCAGGCGTTTGATGGAATATACAGTACGTTTGGCATTGGTGATAGCCTGTCTTTTGGCAGGATCCCCTAATTTGCGTTCACCGTTGTCAACAAATGCTACTACCGATGGTGTTGTCCGTTTTCCCTCACTGTTGGGAATTACAACGGGCTCATTACCTTCCATTACAGCCACACACGAGTTTGTGGTTCCTAAGTCGATTCCAATTATTTTGCTCATAAGTTTCTATTTTTATTTTGTTTTATATTTAATTTTTTTCAAAATGATTTCGCTCTTTCCAAACAATCATTATGCCAGTTTAAAATACTTTGAATATTCTGACAGAAAAAAATAGCAGAAAATAATATAAAATAATATAAAATAATATGAAATAATATGAAACCCGGGGTGAGTTAATTATTAGAATCTGTGTATAAGTTATTGAAAAACTTACAGAAAGATGTATTTTGAAAGGTTGTAAAGAGCTGATAGAAAAGATTGATTCTTTTATGATTTGTCTGCGATAGAGCCTGTTTTTATTCGAATGGACCAGGTATTCGGGTGACAAAAAGGCAGATATGTTTTCAAAATCTTTCCGTAAAAACTTAAATAAAAAAAATCCTTATTTTTCGTAATAACTTCGTAGTTTTGCGAGAGGTAACAAAACAATAAAACCATGTCATTTTATAAACAGGTCAAAAGGGTAACCACTCATGTGCTGCATGAGATGAAACTCCGGAATGAAAAGATTGCAATGTTGACAGCATATGATTATTCTTTTGCCAGAATCATTGACGAGGCCGAGATAGATGCTATCCTGGTAGGGGATTCTGCTTCCAATGTGATGGCCGGTTTTGAAACCACTTTGCCGATCACGCTGGATAATATGATCTATCATGCTGCTTCGGTGGTACGGGCTGTGAAACGGGCATTGGTGGTGGTTGATATGCCATTTGGTACCTACCAGGGCAATTCGAAGGAAGCACTGGCATCGGCGATACGAATCATGAAGGAAACAGGAGCTCATGCCGTGAAAATGGAAGGGGGCCGGGAGATCATTGAATCAGTCGAACGCATACTCTCTGCCGGGATCCCGGTGATGGGACATCTCGGGTTGACCCCGCAGTCTATTCATAAGTTCGGGACTTATGTGGTTAGGGCACGTGATGAGGAAGAAGCACAAAAGCTTAAGGAAGATGCTGCATTGCTCGAGAAAACCGGCTGTTTTGCTGTCGTACTGGAAAAAGTACCGGCCAGGTTGGGGGCACAGGTAGCCAAAGACCTGAAAATCCCTGTCATAGGAATAGGCGCCGGTTCCGATGTTGACGGACAGGTTCTGGTGTTACATGATATGTTGGGGATAACACAGGAATTTTCACCTCGTTTTTTGAGACGTTATCATAATCTTTATGAAGAAATCAGCGGAGCCGTCAAAGCTTACATCAATGATGTAAGAACAGTTGACTTTCCCAATGAACGGGAACAATACTGATCATTGAATATTAATATTCTGAAAGGATGGCATATCCGCAAGTACTGTATGAGGATAATCATCTGATTGCTATAAATAAACGAGTGTCAGATATTGTTCAGGGTGACTGGACAGGGGATACTTCTCTGGATAATATCGTAAAAGCTTATCTGAAAGAAAAATACAACAAGCATGGAAATGTATTTCTCGGAGTGATCCATCGGCTCGACAGACCAGTCAGCGGTGTTGTTCTTTTTGCCCGAACCGGCAAGGCATTATCCAGAATGAACGAGCAGTTCAAATTACATGAAACGGAAAAGATTTACTGGGCTGTTGTAAAGAACCAACCGCCGGAAGATGAGGGATATCTGGTGCATTATATGATCAGGAACAGGGAAAAGAACAAATCTTTTGTATATAGTCGTGAGCGGGCCGGCTCGAAGAGGGCCGAACTGATATACAGAGTGGTTGGAAGGTCTGAAAAATACTGGTTTCTCGAGATACGTTTGTTAACGGGTCGGCATCATCAGATACGTGCTCAGTTGGCGGCCATAGGATCTCCGATACGGGGCGATTTGAAGTACGGATATCCTCGTTCGGATCCAGGAGGAGGTATCCACTTGCATGCCCGGGAATTGCATTTTAATCATCCTGTGGGAGGACAGAAGATAAATATAATAGCTGATCCGCCGAAAGATAAACTATGGAGCACTTTTCTGTCCGTTTGTTCTTAAGCCAGGTCTTTGTAGTTGAACTTTCGGAGCAACAGGTCGGAAGCAGAATCCACTATGTCAATGCGGTTTTTCCCTGCCATCAGAATATGCATCAGTATTTTGGAACGGTTCTCTGATTCAACAAGTACCTGCCGGTAGGCCCCACAAGGATAGACAGGTTCTTCCATGAAATCCCCTTTCTTAAAAGCTGTAATGGCAAGCTTTATAATAGGTGTGTCAGGATAATTGGCGTTGGCATAAAAAACTGTTATCCGTTCGGCACATAATCCAGAGGGACAGGCTGTATTTTCCTGGTTGTTGGTCTGTATGATTTCTCCATTGTCCATCAACAGGGCTGCTCCGACACGAAATTCCGACAGGGAGCATAAGCTTTTCCGGAAACCTCTCTGGCTTTTTCTACCAAAAGCCGATCCTGTTTACTCAGCTCGGTGATAAGGCATCCCTTGATATGAATAGTGATCTTTTTTTGTTTCATAAGTCAAAGAAAGATAGAATATAAATTCTCTTTTCAAATTTCAATAATAAGATAATTAATAGGAAAATTATATTTTTGGGAAATGAACATCCTGAAAAATATGTCTTTTCTTAAAACTGTAACGTCAGGAACCATTTTCCTGAAGTTCATAATTTTACTTATGTTAACCGCTGGTTGTGGAACATCCCGTAAAACAGTCGTAAGTCATGTTAGCATAAAGCGGCAGCAATATATCCGTAAATATGCCAATTTAGCTATCGAAGAGATGAATCGTACTGCTATACCTGCCAGTATTATTATGGCACAGGCCCTCCTCGAATCGGATGACGGGAACAGCTATCTTGCTGTGTACGGAAATAATCATTTCGGCGTAAAATGTCATAAAGATTGGAAAGGGAAAAAGATATATTTTGATGATGATAAAAAGCATGAGTGTTTTCGTAAGTATAAAACCGTAGAGGAATCTTACAGGGATCATTCCGATTTTATCCGTAACGGACAGCGTTATTCTTTTTTATTTTCACTCGATACAGAAAATTACAAAGCCTGGGCTAAGGGACTCAAAAAAGCCGGGTATGCTACCAATCCTCATTATGACAAGATGCTTATCAAAATCATTGAGGATAATAAATTGTATGAATTAGATGACAGAAAGAATCCTTTTGAGATTACACCGATAAAGAAAAAACGGGAAGAAACGGGTAATAAAAAAGAAGGAGTGACAGTTGTTTCGTCACCGGAAATGTCCGATGAGTTTACGATATCGTTTCCTTCCCGAAAGATCATGACAAATAACAGGATCAATTATATTATTGTTAAACCTGGAGATACATTTGAGTCGCTGACCAAAGAACTGCAAATGTTGTCATGGGAGCTTCGCAAATACAATGAACTGCCCAAAAATGCTATACTGACCCCCGGACAGATACTCTATCTGCAGCCAAAACGGAAACAGGCCGAGCCCGGGAAGAAAGTTTATATTGTTAAGAAGGGGGATAACATGTATTCTATATCTCAGAAGTTCGGAATCAGGCTGAAGTATCTGTTGGACATGAATGGGATGAAACAGGGGGAGGAACCTGTGCCAGGACAGAAAATCAAACTACGTAAGTAATTTGTAATCCTCAGCCTGAAACCCCATCAGAAAATCCCGTATATTCATTCTTTTTCGTCCTTCCAGTTGCACTTCCTTCAGGGATACGAAACCTTCCTTCACGGCAATATCCAGAAAAGTTTTTCCGTTGGTAACAAACCTGCGTACCGGAAGATTATGTTTTTCAACCTTAGCGATGGCAGAGAAAATTTTCAGGATCAGTATCTGGCCGTTGAGGGCCTGTATCCTGGCACGTGCACCGGGGTGAGGGCTGAAGGCACGGACGCGGTTACATATACTTCTTGGGGTGTCGTTCCAGTCGATGAGCAGATCCTCTTTTTTAATCTTCGGGGCCTTTTTCAGTAACGCCGGATCCGGCACTTTTTGTTCAATCAGCTCCACTTGCCCATGAATAATTTTTTCAATGGTTGTGACCGTCAGGCGGGCACCTGCTTTCATGAGCTTATCCGTTAGGATGCCTGCATTGTCTTCAGGCAGGATGGGTACTTTTTCCTGAAGGATGATTTTGCCTGCGTCTATCTCATGGTTGAGGAAGAAAGTGGATACTCCTGTTTCTTTTTCGCCGTTGATCAGTACCCACTGTATAGGAGCTGCACCGCGGTATTGTGGCAACAGGGAGGCATGCAGGTTGAAAGTGCCCAGGCGGGGATATGACCACACCACCTCAGGCAACATCCTGAAAGCCACCACCACTTGTAACTCTGGTTTCCAGGTATCCAGTTGTTCGAGAAAAGTAGGATCTTTCAGTTTTTCTGGCTGAGCAATAGGGATACCTTTGTTTAAAACATATTCTTTAACGGATGATGGTTGTGGTTTCCGGCCCCTGCCTGCAGGTTTGTCGGGAGCCGTAACTACTCCGGTAACAGGTATGCCCTGGCTTAGCATATAATCCAGAATCCCTGCTGCAAATTCCGGCGTACCATAAAATACAATGGAAGGATATGCTTTCATTTATTTACAAAATTAAATTCTTTTCCCCATTATTTTATCCTACGCATCATCATCTTCCGGAAAGTTTTCGATGTCATGCGGATTGACCAGCTCGAGAAGATGTCCCATTTTAACTTTTTTTGTCTGCAGGTAATAAGCATTATATTTATTGGGTTTTACCTCGATGGGAATGATTTCCGCAATTTCGAGACCATATCCTTCCAGACCCGCCCTTTTCACAGGGTTGTTGGTCAGCAGTTTTATCTTTCCCACGCCAAGGTTATGCAGGATGTTGGCTCCTATACCGTAGTCTCTTTCGTCTGCCCGGAACCCAAGTTCTATATTGGCCTGAATCGTATCTTTTCCTTCTTCCTGCAGTTTATAGGCTTTGATCTTATTAAACAATCCGATACCGCGGCCTTCCTGGTTCAGATATACGATTACGCCTTTTCCGGCCTTTTCGATCATCTCCATGGATTTGTGAAGTTGATCACCGCAGTCGCAACGTAACGATCCGAATATATCGCCGGTGATACAGGAGGAGTGCATCCTGACAAGAATAGGTTCATCCGGGGTCCAGTGTCCTTTCAGCAAAGCCACGTGTTCAAGGTTGTTAGATTTCTGGCGGAAAGGAATCAGCCTGAATTTTCCATAACGTGTAGGGAGTTTGACTTCCACGCCTCTTTCGATAAGACTGTCTTGCCGGATGCGGTAAGCAATTAAATCTTTGATAGAGATCAACCTGATATTGAGTTTATCTGCCAGCTTGCGTAAGTGTGGCAAACGAGCCATGGTGCCATCGGGATTTAGAATCTCGACCAATGCCCCGCCGGGATGCAAGCCTGCCAGACGGGTAAGGTCAACAGCTGCTTCCGTATGGCCTGCACGACGTAATACCCCATTGGTTTTTGCCTTCAGTGGAAAGATATGACCCGGACGACCCAGATCTTCCGGTCGTGTGGCAGGGTCTACCAAGGCCTTAATGGTAGCTGCCCGGTCGTATGTGGAAATACCCGTGGAGGTTTTTTCGCTGATATAATCCACGGAAACCGTAAACTGGGTTTCGTGCAAAGCCGTATTTTTCCCTACCATCAGATCGAGCTCTAATTCTTCACAACGTTCTTCAGTCAGTGCTACACAAATAAGGCCCCGTGCTTCCGTTGCCATAAAATTGACCATATCGGGTGTGATGAGTTCGGCAGCAACAATGAAATCCCCTTCATTTTCCCTGTCTTCATCATCAACGACAATCACGGGCTTTCCTTTTTTTATTTCTTCAATGGCTGCAGGGATTGTATCGAATACTATTTCCTGGTTGTTGTCCGCAGCAATGTTCTTATTGATTTCTTTCTGTTGGTTCCCAGACATTTGTTGTAACTCCTTTCAAAGCTTTTATCAAACCGGCCGCAAGCGCCAAGTTCATGGAATAGAAATGTGTAACAAACCGCAAAATTACAATTTGTTTTCTGAATATTTTTAAAATATTATCAATTAATATCAGGAAAAGAAAAAGCAGGTGAATTGAAAGAAAGAGGAGATATAACGGATAATGCAATGCCAGGAACAGGTTTGCTGTCAGGTTCAGCAAAATAAGCCAGGGAACAAACCAACGGATCCCTTTGTGTGACCAGAAACAAAACCCTGTCGGTTTAAATATATTTCTAAAAAGTTTCCGGAGAGCCCGGAGATTTTGAAAATTCCCGGTGGCTATCCTGACTTTTCTGCGGAATGCTTCTTTCAGTGTATGGATAGTATC
>DRPN01000071.1 GCA_011374625.1 Bacteroidota bacterium | reverse complement strand
CACTCTGCTGCGCACGATTGTCAGACAACAGGATGCTTTGAACGGTAGCATTGAAATACAGCAAACACGATGGGATAAGTTCTCAAATAAAGAATTTGCCCGCATATGCAGTTTTGTGCCGACAGGACAACCTCTGGTGAACCTGTTTACGGTATATGAAGCGATAGCAATGGCCCGGTATCCTTATACAAGATGGGGAGGAAAATTAAAAAAAGAGGACAGGCAGGCAGTTGAAGAAGCTCTTCAGGCCGTTCATCTGTCCGGGATGAGAGACCGGCCGCTGGGTGAACTTTCCGACGGCGAACGGCAGCGTACACTCATTGCGCGGGCTTTGGCCCAGGACACGCCGCTGGTCCTACTGGATGAGCCAACCGCCTTTCTGGATATCCCTAACCGTTTTGAGGTACTGCAAATGATGCGGAATATATCTGAAAAAAAACATAAACTCTTCATCTTTTCCTCGCACGACCTGGAATTTATCCTGGAGATTGCTGACAAGATATGGCTACTATATCCCGACAACACCCGGGAAGGAGCTCCGGAAGAACTCCTCCGCGACCGGGCACTGGATCCCTTGTTCAGAAATACCGACATAGAGTATGACCTGCAGAAAGGTTTTTATATCCCTTTGCGGCAGAGGTATCAGACGGTCGTCAGGATATCAGGTGATCCTGCGGAAACTCCCTGGTTGATGAAAGCATTACGTCGCTCGGGATATCCTGTATCCTCCTCGGGAGGAGACATCCATGTGAAGGTGTATAAAAACAGATATGTATTAAAGATAAAAAATTACCCGCAGAAGGAGTTTTATTCCATTTATTCATTAATTTTATATCTGAAAAACAGCCAATCGGATACCGGCAATAAGTGACAATTTTTATATTATGACTGTGGGAGGATATGTATGGACTATCAGCTATCTGGTTATTGCTATAATCTTTTATCTGGTATGGCCAGTGCCAGAGTCGTCCTATGACAAGCCAATAGTAGGAAAAATCATGCGATTTGTCCTGCGGTGGTTTCCTGGAACGGCATGGTTATTTCTCGGAGTCTCTGTCCTGTTCCGCAATTTCCGTATCCTGCCATACCCGCTCCAACCGGAATGGTTTGGATATGGAGGGTTTATCCTTTTCTTCCTCACCGTTGTCGCCCTGGTTTACGACCGGGCTATTGCTTCAGGCGCCTTGTCCTGATTGTGATGAACTGTAAATGATAAACTATTTTTGATAAAGAAATCTCTTGATTTTGTTCGTAGCGGTTTTGATAAAAGGCTCTTTCTGTAACTTGACAGATTTTATACGGGAGAACTTATTCACCTGACTGTTGACATAATCCTTCACCTCATTCAGCAGGGATTCAATTTTCTCTTCATAAAACTCTGACGCACTTTCTTTCAGCTCGTTGAATTTCTTTTCCAGGGCTTCAATGTTCACATTCACAAGGGCTACCAACTTCCCTTTTTCCTCTATTACCAGCGACTCATCCACAAACCAGAACTGATTGATGACCGACTCGATATCATCGGGATAGACATTCTCTCCGCCGGGGCCTACGATCACATTTTTCAGCCGGCCTTTGATATAAAGATATCCGTCTTTGTCAAAAACACCCAAGTCGCCGGTCTTAAACCAGCCGTCAGGGGTAAGTACTTCACGGGTCATCTCCGGTTCCTTATAATATCCCTTCATCACGCTGTCACCTCTCACCCAGATTTCCCCCTCCCCTGTTTTCGGATCAGGATCGTGGATGATTACCTCAAGATCTTCAATGGGTAGTCCGGTGGATTGCAGGCGCTGGTTGTGCGAGCCGAAACCGGCGATCAGGGGGGAGGTCTCCGTCAGGCCGTAACCTACCGCATACGGGAAACGGGCTTCCAGCAGAAACTCTTCAACCGCCTTGTTCAGCTTGGCACCTCCTATCCCGAAAAATCCGATCTCACCCCCAAAGGTTTTTATCAGCTTCTTGCCGGCTATGCGGTTCAGCATTTTCCGGAAAAGGGGCATTTTATACAACGAACTCATCAGCTTGCTTTTTGTAAAAGCAGGCAAGACTTGCTTCTTATAGATCTTCTCTATGATCAGCGGCACTGTCAGCATCAGGGTGGGCTTCACTTTTTTCAGTGCCGGCAACAACACTGCCGGTGTGGGAGGTTTCTTCAGATAATAAATACATGAACCCGAGACCACAGGGATCAACATGCCGATGGTGTTTTCGTAGGTATGGGAAAGCGGGAGGATGGAAAGAAAACGATCGTCAGGAACGATAGGGTGTATTTTCTTCGCTTTCATTGCATTGAACACAAGGTTCTTATGCGTGAGCATTACTCCTTTCGACTTCCCCGTAGTGCCTGAGGTATAGATGATCACAGCCAGGTCGTCTTCATTAACCTCATACTCTCTTTGCGGCTCTCCTTTTTCGTCAAAATGAGGCAACGGATCATTTCCTGAAACGGGGGAGAAATCCTCCATGGCAAACATATACTGCAAGCTTTCCGGCAGGTCTTTTGCCACCTTGTAACGCAGCCCTTTCGAGACAAACAAGGCACTGGCTTCCGAATGACTCAGGATATAACTGATCTCACGCGGTGTAAAATCCGGCAACATAGGAACGGCCACAGCGCCCATGGAGGTAATGGCAAAATAAGTTACCACCCAGTTGGGCATATTGGCACCGAGCAAAGCGACCTTATCTCCGGGTTGTATTCCGGCTTTTTCCAGCAAGGCCATCAGAGCACGTCTTCCGGCATCTGCTTCAGCATAGGTGATCGGTTTCTCTCCCACAAAAGCCAGGGCTCCGTGGGTGGGGTAGACAGAAACGGTTCTGCTGAACACGACAGGTAATGTCATGATCCCTTTTTCGTCCATAATAATAATGGTTTAAGATAAATTAAATAAGGCTCCGTTTGAGGCCGATCATTTTCAGCACTGTCACAGCCGCCTCCACGCCTTTGTTTCCGTGCTTTCCCCCTGCCCGGTCGAGAGCCTGTTGCATGTTAGAGGTTGTCAACACTCCAAAGATAAAAGGAATATTGTACTTAATATTCAGTTGTGTAATCCCCTGGGTGACCCCCTGGCAGATATAGGTAAAATGAGGTGTTTCGCCCTGGATGACACAACCCAGACAGATCACGCCATCCACATCCGAATACTCGGCCATCCACCGGGCACCGAGGGTAAGCTCAAAGCTCCCCGGGACATGTTCCACCAAAATATCTTCCTCCCTGACCCCGTATTTCCGGAGTGTCTCCACCGCCCCTTCGGCCAACACATCGGTGATGGTGTTATTCCATTCCGACACGACAATACCGATCTTCATTCCTTTGCCTGAAGGAACAGCAGCAACATCATATTCAGAAAGATTCTTTTTTTTCCCGGACGGCATAATAACAAATTTTATTTCGCTGATGCAGCTAATTCCCTGGATAGTTGTACCCGGGTAATAAACTTATCTATATTCCGGGCTTCTTCGCTTTCGGGATAATTATCTTTTATCTCATTATAAACTTTCAGAGCTTCTTCATATCTCTTCAGGTTTTCCAGCACCTTACCTGCTTTTATCAGATATACCGGCGTTATAAAATCTGCTTTGGTTTTTTTGGAAGCTTTCAGATAATACTCCAGGGCTTTTTCCTTGTCTCCGAGTTGCATCCAGGCATCGCCGGTGGCACCGAGGGCCACTACAGAAATCATCAGGTCTCTGCTGTGAAAACGTGTAAGATAGTCTATGGCTTCCTTATATTGTCCGATACGCAGATAAGAAATGCCGGCATAATATTTTGCCAGATTGGCTGCTTTGGTAATCTTATACTGATCAATAATATCTACAAAGCCCAAATTGTTCCCGTCACCGTTGAGCGCAAGATTAAAAGAATCCTTCTCAAAATAATCTTCCGCTATATACATTTGCGACAATGCTTCTTTATATTTAGGCAGCACGACCATTTTTTTAAAAAACGTATATCCTATCACGATCACGACAATCACGCCGACGATGATCGTCAAAATTTTCTGGTTATCTTCAATAAACTGTTCAGTGCGGGTTAAAGCCTCCTCAAAACTTTCTACCTGTTTCTCCGTTTTCTGTATTTTTTTCTTCTTTTCTTTTTTAACCATCCTTTTATTATTTTATTTTCACAAAAGTAATGGTTTTGTTTCTTTTATAAAACGGACTGCTTATATTTTTATATTTTTGTTGTATCTGAAGCCGACATAAATCATGAAGACCCTATACCTCAACAAATTATCAATAGTTCAATTTAAGAATTACCAGAAGGCTTCGCTTGAATTTTCCCCCAAGATCAATTGTTTTGTCGGGGATAACGGTGTCGGAAAGACCAATTTGCTGGATGCCATTCATTATCTTTCGCTTACCAAAAGCTTCTTTAACAACATCGATCAACAGAACATTCTCCACGGGAAAGATTTTTTTGTGATCCAAGGGGAGTTTGTAAAAAAAGGACATTCCGAGAAGGTTTTTTGCAGTGTGAGACAGAACAAGAAAAAGATCTTCAAACGCAACAATAAGGATTATGAACGTTTCGCCGATCACATTGGCCTTTTCCCGGTAGTGATGATCTCGCCGGCTGACAGCAACCTGATTCTGGAAGGCAGTGAACAAAGGCGCCGCTTTATGGACACGGTCATATCCCTTTATGACAAACAATACCTGCACACTCTGATACAATACAACCGTGCCCTGCTGCAGCGAAACAAGCTGCTCAAACAATTCGAGTTCAAAAGAGAAAATTTCTGTGACGAAATAGAGCTGTGGGATACACAACTGGTTGTGCCAGGAAACGGGATTTACCAGAAACGAAAAGAATTTATTGAAAAGATTATTCCGGTTTTTCAGCAATATTACAATACTATCTCCGAAGAAAAAGAAAAGGTGGGGCTGGAATACCATTCTCAACTGCACGAAGATGATTTTGAATCCCTGCTGATTAACAATCGCGACAAAGACCGTGTGATGCAATTTACAACCGCCGGCATCCACAAAGACGATCTGGTGATGACGCTCAATGATCATCCGCTAAAGAAGACCGGATCGCAGGGACAGCAGAAAACTTTCCTTGTAGCTCTGAAGTTCGCCAAATTCGGTTTTATCCGGGATCTTACCGGGATCAAACCTATTTTACTTTTGGATGATATTTTTGATAAATTTGATGCCCGCAGGGTTTCTCAAATTATCCGCCTGGTGGCACAGAATGAATTCGGCCAGATATTCATCACCGAAACACAACTGGAGCATCTGGAAAACATCCTGCAAGAGCTGGATACGGATTACAAAATCTTTAAAATCAACGAAGAAATAAAGACCATCATACCCGGAGGAAAAGAATGAAACGGACCAACACACAAAGTATCAGGGAAGTAATCAAACAATATTTGGAAGAAATGCATCTCGACCGGAAGCTCCGGGAGGTGGCGCTGGTGAATGAATGGGAAGAGCTGGTGGGAAAGATCATCGCTTCCAAAACCCAACGGATTTATATACATCATGAGGTTTTATATGTACATATCCGTTCGTCGGTGGTCAAACACGAGTTGATGATGATCAGCGAGGAGCTGAAAGATGCACTGAATAAGAAAGCGGGAGAAGAGCTGGTGAAGAAGATTGTATTTAAATAAGGCATCCTTCCTTTGCTCCTATGGAGTTACTGGCGCTTACGTTTTTAGCAACAGCGTGCGGATAAGGGAAAGGAGAAAAGAGATATAAGAGAAGCGAGAGGTGACAAGGGATAAGAGAAAGAAATGGGATAGACTTAGTGAGTGAGAGAGGGAGAGCTTACAATGAAACGTTCCCGAAAAAGATCAAATGCCATCGGCATTTGCATTGTTCTTCGAGGATGGCTGTTTGACAGCAGACATCCTCGAAAGGGTTAAAAAATTGAAGATTTTGACTATTACGGCATGAGAAGACGATGAGATGAAGCAAAGGAGATACTTACAGGCAGTAAAGATTGAGATGTTTGAATGGCCATAAAGTTGCCAGATAAAAATATACATATTTAAATAAATATTTAAATATGTATTTAAATATTTATATTTTTACTTCTTTTTACTTTGTGGAAGTAGCCAGGACTTCAGTGTTTCAGAGAGAAATTTTGGGGAAGAGGGTTTTCATAATCCCAAATTCCGCAATAGAAAACCCAAAATGCTTTCTATTGCGCAAACCGGGATAATATATCTGCATAAGCATATACAGAAACAATAGCGGAGATGTCATGCATGACGTCTCCGCTACCTAACTACGTTGCGTATTCAACGGGAATTCTTCGGCGGGATTGCCAATGGATTTTGGTGTATCTTCTTTACCGCCGGTCAGGGTCTCCGCAATCCGGTACGATCACTCCACCGGTTCGCCGGCTTCGGTAATGACAGGTTGCTTATCCCGGTAGTTTAAGACCAGTATCTGGTTTGCCACCACCTCGGTGAAATATTTCTTCTCACCTTTGTCGTCGGTATATTCCCGGTGTGTAATTTTTCCTTCCACAGCGATCTCCTGTCCTTTGTGGAGGTATTTTTCGGCAAACGATGCCTGATTGCCCCAAACAACAATGTTGTGCCATTGTGTATCGGAAACTTTTTCGCCTTCGCTGTTACGATAATTGTCAGTAGTAGCCAGGGTGAAGCGGGCCATTTTTCTTCCCCCTTTGATTTCGCGTACTTTAGGATCCATTCCAATGTTTCCAATCAGATTTACCCGGTTTCTTAAATTGTTCATGACTCTAAAATTTAATAATTAAACATTCAAAAAATTTGGTTCGCATTTTACGGCCGTAACGAATTCTGAACCAAAGGTCGGAAAGCTGCCAAAAAAGAGTCGTATATTTTACGTTTGTTTACGTTTATATCCGTATTTAAACGCTTTTATCACTGATATACTGTTTTTTATAAATTCATATTCCGCAATAGAAAACCCAAAATGCTTTCTATTGCGAAACGACAAAGGATTTCATCTGTTTTGTCTTTTCACCAAAACAGTAAATTCCTAAGTCGGGATTTACCCGGTACGGCCTACGGCCTGTGCGCAACAGAAGATTTTTTCGAAATCTTTATTGCGCAAACCGGGATAAATTTGTTCAGGCTCCTTGATTTTTATCCGCTTCGGGTATCCAGGCGCTTTACAGGCCGGGAAAGTGAAAACACACCTGGCATGTTTCCCATATTCACCCCTGTTTCTGATCAAAAAAAGCTAAATAACATTTATTGGAACTGCAACTTTTACAAAGATTTCCCGTACGTAACCTAAATAATAAACCAATTAAATTCTCACTGTTTTAAAAATATGAAACATCATCTTTCTTTTTTTGCCGCAATTCTTATCCTATCTATTATTACAGTACCGGCTTGTAAGACAAAAAAATCCTCTAAAAATGTCATTTTGTTTGAGGACACTTTTTCAGAAGTCACCCCATTAAATGCCAACCGGATTATTCATAACACCGGATATCCTTCTGAGGGCCCTTCAAACTGGGTGATTGAAGACGGGAGACTTTTACAGAAAAGCAATATATATCGGGGCGGGGAGGATGAGTATGATCACTATGAAGGGACCCATGCCGTAACAAAGCAGGGGAAAGACTGGCAGGATTATACAGTTAGCATGGACTATATCATCCAAGGAGATGATGACGGGGTGGGGGTACTGTTCCGTTATCAGGATCCGGATCACTACTATCGTTTTATCACCCTGCAGGATCCGGGAAACAAAGGGCCTTTCCGCAAATTGCAGGGTAAAGATGGCGATCGCTTCATTACGCTGGCAGAATCGAAAGCAGGATATGACCCTGCCGTCGGACACAAGACCAGGGTAAAGGCTGTTCAGGACCCTCTCACGGTTTGTTTTGATGATAAGGAAATCTTTTCAGCGGACGACTCACATTTTCCGACAGGGCGTAGTATCGGCCTCATGTGCTATGCCGAGCAACCTGTCTTTGACAATGTGCTGGTACAGGCCGCACATTAAGGTTCTATAATCGCCGAAAGCCTTATCATCTTTAACGTATCATACATTGTTATCAAGGAAAATGGCAAATGAACAAACATTCGATAAAGCGCAAACCGGGGGCTAAACCGTATGGTCTTTACCGGTGTCCCGTGGCATGAATGTTTCATTGTAGAATAACTAAAAAAATGAACGAATGAAAAGGAAAAACGTCCGAATGTTGCTTTTGATTCCGGTATGGATTTTAGTTTCTTCAGCCGGAATATCCCAAGGAGTCGCTCTGCATTTCACTGTAAAGATAAACACTTACACGCCACCGGATGAGTCGGTGTGTGTATATTTCCAGAATCTGGAGGGTTCCGATCAATGCGTTTTTAAGATGCGCAAGGAAAAT
>DRPN01000016.1 GCA_011374625.1 Bacteroidota bacterium | reverse complement strand
TTTTTTTTACCACTCCTTTTCTCCCTTTTCCATCTCCTTATACTTATCCCCCAGGAGATATAACCAGCGGGAGATATGGTTGATGGCTTCTTTGGTTTCGTTCGAAATCTTATCTTTCCGGATATTCAGCAACAGGTAGGCATAGATCCCTTCCAGGGCAATTTCAACATCGTGGGCCTGGGGATGGTTGATTTTCTTTTCCAGTATCGCAATGTCGTACACAGCTTTCCGGAACACTTCGGCATAAACAATTTCTTCATGGGTTTGCAGAAGGCGTTTGTGTAAAGCATACAGATCGTTCATGGTGTTCTTCAGATATTGAAGATGCCCTTTTTTTTCCAGATGTTCGTCATGCATCATCCGGACCAGATGGTTGTACCAGTCGCGGATCTCTTTCATCACATCTTCCGGCTGGTCGTAATGGGTAATCAGCTCGCGATTGATGCGTTCCTCCTCAAAGTTTAGTGCCCGGAGTATATTTTCTATCTGAAACATATAGAGCAGATACTCGATAATATTTTCTTTCTTTTTTGCCTTTGCTATGATCATGATATGAGATATTAAAAATCGTCGTTTCGGAAACGGTCCAGCATTCTTCTTTCTTTTTTGGTGGGACGGCCCAATCCTTTGGGTCGGAAAACAAACTTATGGGTATGTGTGATCTTCTTTCTTTCAAGCTCTTCCGCAGGCGTAATGTCTTCCATGTATTCACTGACAAATTTTGCCGAGGTTCTCTTTACAATAAGACCTTTAACGCGGAACACATAACGGATGTTATCTTTATATACGGTGATGATATCACCCACCTGAATGTTTTTACCGGGTTTCACCGTATGACCAAGGAGGGTCACCCGGCCTTTACGACAAGCGTCGGTAGCCTGGCTTCGGGTTTTGTAAACCCTGACGGCCCACAGCCACTTGTCGATTCTGACACCGCTGGAATGATCTGCCATTTTTTCCGATTTATGCCGGGAGGCGTTGGAGACCCCGGTTAATTAAACAGATTCATAGTACGTTCAATGCCTATGGTAGCAAAAGACTGTATCGTCTCAACGGCCCTGTTGATATGGTTGGGCAGGTCTTTTTTCTCATCTTCTGTCCATTCCCCCAATACATAATCCACTTGTGTACCGGGCGGGAAGTTATGCCCGATGCCAAAGCGCAGACGGGGGTAGGCGGCAGTGCCCAGGATCTGATTGATATGAGCCAGCCCGTTGTGTCCTCCGTCGCCCCCTTTGGGTTTAAGCCGGAGCTTCCCGAAGGGAAGGGAGATATCGTCAGCTACCACCAGCAGATGATCAAACGGTATCTTCTCTTTTTTCAGCCAGTAATCCACTGCACGGCCGCTGAGGTTGACATAAGTGGTGGGTTTCAGCAGGATCAGCCACCTGGATTTATATTTTATGCGGGATACAAACCCGTAACGACGGTCCTCAAAACGACCCTCCCCTGATTGTGCCAATGCCTCAACAATGCGGAACCCGATATTGTGACGGGTATTTTCATATTCGTCACCGGGATTTCCGAGCCCTGTAATCAGGTACTTCAAAACAAATGATTTAACATCCTGTTAT
Organism: Bacteroidota bacterium; assembly: GCA_011374625.1. Classification (GTDB taxonomy): domain Bacteria; phylum Bacteroidota; class Bacteroidia; order Bacteroidales; family VadinHA17; genus DRPN01. The sequence goes on along the minus strand of DRPN01000016.1, from coordinate 6,788 downwards.
TCAGAGGCTGCTTCTTTCTTTTCTTCCCCGGCGGCAGCTTCAGCACTTTCAGCAGCTCTCTCGGAAGCAGCTTCTTCAGCAGCTTCCTGGGCAGCAATTTCTTCAACACTTAATTTAGCCAAACGTGAGGAGATAACCCCGACAACCATGGCCTGACCGGGATCCAGAATTTCCAGATTGTCATAATGCAGATCACGCACTTTCAAAGACTGGCCAATATTAAGGTTAGTAATGTCAACTTCCAGAAAATCAGGCAGGTCTTTCGGCAAAGCACGAACGCGTAAGGTACGTCGTTTGACGGCCAGGTTACCCCCTGCCTTAATCCCTATGGAATCACCAACAATATGAATAGGAATGTCGATATTAACCTTTTTGTCATCAAATACTTCCTTGAAATCAATATGAAGAATATGATCTGTTACCGGATGAAAGCTAATATCCTGCAAAACCGCTTTGTGCTCTTCATTGTCAATGAACAGATCTACCAGGAAAGCTTTTGGTGTATAAATCAACTTCCTGAAAGTTTTTTCTTCGGCAGCGAAATGGATGTTTTCCTTACCGCCATACAAAACACAGGGAACATACCCTTCTTTACGCAACTGTTTGCTAGCTTTTTTCCCGGTTTCTTTTCTTTTGCTCGTTTTAATTTCCAGTTTTTCCATAAACTAAAATTTTATCGCGCTACTCAGGGCCACCGCAAAAATAAATGACCCCCCATCACACGTGGTTAAACGTTAAAATTTGGAGGGTGCAAAGATAGTAAAACTTATTGTAAAAACCGTGTGCTGATAGATTGATAATTATAAACTTTCTGAATGATATCAGCCAGCAGATCAGCTACGGAAATAACATGGATCTTAGAACTTTGCTTTTTTAACGGGATAGAATCAGTTACTACCAGTTCGCTGAGAGCAGACTGTTCAATATTTTCATAAGCGTTTCCGGAGAGGATGGGATGAGTGGCACAAGCCCTGACAGAGATAGCCCCCTGCTCTTTCATCATGTTGGCAGCTTTGGTCAGCGTTCCTGCCGTATCGACCATATCATCCACGATCACCACATTCTTGCCTTTCACATCCCCGATAACGGTTATCTCTCCCACTACATTGGCTCTTTTTCTTTGCTTGTAACATATGACCATTTCTGCATTCAGAAAACGGGAATAAGCATTGGCGCGTTTGGTACCGCCCATATCCGGAGAAGCTATAACCAGATTGTCGAGGTTCAGGTTTTTAATATACGGTACAAAAAGGGAAGAGGCGAAGATATGATCCACCGGCACATTGAAAAATCCTTGTATCTGATCGGCATGCAGATCCATGGTCATGATTCTGTCAGCGCCGGCAGCAGACAGGAGATCGGCTACCAATTTGGCCCCGATGCTGACACGCGGTTTGTCTTTCCGGTCTTGGCGTGCCAATCCAAAATAAGGCATGACGGCCACCACCTTGTTGGCAGATGCACGCTTGGCGGCATCAATCATCAGAAGCAACTCCATGAGATTCTCCGCCGGAGGGAATGTGGATTGGATAATAAATACACTGGCACCTCTGACCGACTCTTCGAAAGAGGGCTGAAACTCCCCGTCACTGAAAAATTGTATGGAACTTTTGCCCAGCTCGGTGCCGAGACTTTTTACAATTTTCTCGGCCAAATAGCGACTGGCTCGTCCTGAAAAAAACTTTAAGGGGGTATTGACAGACATCTTGTTTGTTTTTGTTTGTAGAAATACAAGGCAAAATTATAATATTCCCTTGATAAGCATCCGGCGGATACAGATTTTTTTTAACGCTTTTTGAACATAAGATTTGTCCTTTCTATAAAATCGAGTACCTCTTCCCTGCCCAAACGGTTTCTGGCGGAAGTGAGAAAAATGTCAGGGGAGGTTTCCCAACGTTGTAAAGTATTCCGCAGGAATAAATCCTTGCTCTTTTTCACTTGGTTGGAAGATAATTTATCCGCTTTCGTAAAGACAATGACAAAGGGAATGCCATGTACTCCCAGAAAATCCATGAATTTTTTATCATTGTCAAGATCCGGGTGACGGGCATCAATAAGCAGGAACAAGCTCATCAGGTTTTCCCGGTACAGGATATAATCGATAACCAGTTTCTCAAATTCTCCGATCTTCTTTTTCCCTGTTTTGGCATATCCGTATCCTGGCAGATCGGCCAGGTACCATTCATCGTTGATCAGAAAATGGTTGATCAGTTGGGTTTTCCCGGGGGTTGAGGAGATACGTGCCAGGCTTTTGCGTTGACAAAGCATGTTGATCAGGGAAGATTTACCCACATTCGAGCGTCCCGTGAAAGCATACTCCGGAAAATCCTCCGAGGGACACAGCTTCAGGGAGGGACTGCTTCCGGTAAATTTGATCCGGCGGATAACCATAAAACAAATTTTTGAAAAATGAAAAATAACAAATCTTTTTTACCTAAAACCGGCCTCATATTTACCGTAAAAACTTTTGTATAAGCCATACAATAAAACTCAATACCACACTGACCAGCAACATGGAGGTAATGGGAAAATAAAAGGCAAAGTTCTCCCTGCGGATCCGTATGTCTCCCGGCAAATGCCCGAACCAGCCCAGGCGGCTGGCGAGTGCCCAAATGATCAGACCCGTAATAACCAGGATAATGCCGGTAATAATTAGTATTTTGCCGAGATACTGCATATCCGTTTTTTTTACAAAAATATATAAAGTTTCTTTAACCTTTCATCTTGTCTTACAATACCGGAACAACCTGTCTATCCTAGTATGACAAAACCATCCTGGCAGCATTGATTTTACATCAAACCACAACTCACATGCGGATCTCTTTCTATTTTTTTAACCCCGGCAAAGAAAGTCAGTACCATGTGCACACCCTTCGAAAGCATGATCGTCCAAAAATGCATCTGCAGGCATCTGGCACCCTCCCGGAAGCCTGCCACCAGGCCGGGGTAATCTCAATAAACCAACCGTCAGTATGTTCGGCGCGGTATCTCCCTTCCCGGCCCGGATCATCAATTACCCGGCTAAATAATCAATATTTTTCGTAATTATTTTTAATTTTATCCGTTACATTTCATGAACACAACTAATAAACGGATCGCCATGAAAAAAATAATTTACCGTCTTATCATTGTTACAGTTTTGCTATTCCTCCTTACGGGAAACATATATACCATTTCCGCCCAGACGAAGATGTCGCAGGTGATGGATACAGCCACCTTGAAAAACCAGTTTGAATACATTCAGAAAAGGACCAGGATTTATGATAACTTCCGGGCCATCAGGGAAGATTATTTTCAGAAAATCAAGAGAAATGCCATGGATTCATTAAACCGGGCAAAACAAACTATTAACGAACTGAATAAAAATATCTATGATTTAAACAGGCAGATTACTGTTTTGAAAGGCAGTCTTGCCAAAACAAAACAGGATCTTGAAGAAGTCACACGTACAAAAAACAGTCTGAGTCTTTTCGGTATCCGGATGAACAAAGCTGCCTACAATGTTCTCTTGTGGGGAATCATTGCCGGACTGACAGCCCTGTTGGTTATTCTTTTTCTCATGTATAAACGTTCACATGTGGTCACCGCTCACGCAAAAAAGGAACTGGACGAGCTGAAGGAAGAGTTTGAAATCTACCGCAAAAACACCCGGGAGCGGATCGAAAAGATGACCATCAGCCATCATAAGGAAATTCAGAAGCTGAAGCGAGAGCAGTAATTTAGTTCCATGAGTGATATTAACAGGGAAACGGGGAATTATTTAAAAATCGGATACAATGCAATTCACCATATAATTCCCCTACTTTTGTCTTAACCCAAGTTGAAAATAGTAAAGCGTAAAGCATCTTATTCAGCAGTGTGTGTTTCCCGAGGTTACAACTGGATCACTACATTTAATTATTATAAGATCGATGTCTCCAATCAAATGCCTCATAGATTTGTGCTGCCTCACTATTAGGAAGGAAACATATTCCTGCAAATATTTTTTTCGGCTCCTTTGATAAAGGCAGGAAATATATTACAGGAAATCTGCCGGATATTCTCATTTGCTCCGCGGGGGAGTTCCAAATCTTTAACAAATTCATTTACTATCCCGTGTCTCTTACCTTCTGTAACAAAGAGTCTCCTCTTTTCTTCCTGATCAACCATTAAACTCACGTAGTTATAACCCTTACATACAGATGTCTCATCAACCCCGACAATCTTTACCTCAGATAAATCTTCTTGCTCACGGGTCAATGTAACATAGTCAACTATCATTTTCTCTTTGCTTTGTCCTGTGCATGTAAAAAAGATTGTAAGAAAAATGCCGCAATTGCGGCATTTTTTCTGAAGGTGGTGCCACCTGGAATTGAACCAGGGACACCAGGATTTTCAGTCCTGTGCTCTACCAACTGAGCTATGGCACCAACACATTCCTCTTTTCTTTGGGTTGGCAAAACTATATCAAAATTCTATTTTTTCAAAATCTTTTTTCCTTTCGGCAAATAAGTTTCGTAAACATTTTCGACAGTATATTTTCCGGTCTCTTTTACTACCTTTGCACTGTAAAATTTCTCCTATGGAAATCATCCGGCATGAGCTGAAAAACGGGATTCGCATGGTCCACAGTCCTCTGCCCACAGGAATCGGCTATTGCGGACTATTGTTCAATACCGGCTCGCGGGACGAGCGGGATGACGAGACCGGCATGGCCCATTTTATCGAACATGTCCTGTTCAAAGGCACCGGGAAAAGAAAAGCCTGGCATATCCTCAGCCGCATGGAAGATGTGGGTGGAGAACTGAATGCTTACACTACCAAGGAAGAGACCTTCCTCTATGCCTCCTTTCTGAAAGAGGACTATCCCCGTGCCATGGAGCTGCTGGCCGATATCGCTTTCCGCTCTACCTTCCCGGAAAACGAGATCGAACGGGAAAAAGAAGTGGTGCTGGAAGAGATCAACTCCTACCTCGACAGTCCGGGCGAATTGATTTATGACGAATTCGAGAATATGATCTTCCCCGGACAGCCCCTCGGAAGGTTCATCCTGGGAAAACCGGAGGATGTGAAAAACATCACCCGCGACAAGATTGTTCGTTTCTACGAAGACAACTATGCCACAGATGAGATCGTCTTTTGCTCGGCCGGAAACATCCCGGAGAAAAAGATCAAAAACCTTTTCGAGACATATTTTTCCGATATTCCTTACAAAGCCCGCCGACATCCCCGGGCGCCTGTAACCGGTTATCTCCGATCGGAAAGGAAAGAAAAAAAAGACACCTGTCAGAGCCATTGTATCATCGGCACGAAAGGATATAAGGTCACCGACAAAAAAAGAACCGGTCTGTACCTGTTGAACAATATCCTGGGCGGACAGGGTCTGAACTCCCGACTTAACATTACGTTGCGTGAGAAACGCGGACTGGCCTATCTGGTTGAGTCCTCGTACAACCCGTATATGGACACTGGCGTTTTCTCCATCTATTTTGGCACCGACCGGAAAGACCTGGACAAAAGCATTCATCTCACGCTGAATGAGTTGAAAAAGCTCAGGGAAAAACCGCTGGGTCCTATGCAACTGCAACGAGCCAGAAAACAGCTCTCCGGGCAACTGATCCGCTCGGTGGAGAACCCGGAAAACCTGATTGCCAATATGGGCAGGACCCTGCTGGTCTTCCAGAAGACCTTCGACCTGCAGGAGATGCTGAAAGCCATAGATGACCTGACATCCGAAGATATTTATACGATTGCCAACGAGATTCTGGACCCTGCCACCCTGTCATCCCTGATCTTCTATTGATTATGCTTACTCTGCCGCACGACCTAAAACATTATATTGAGACCCACTCCACGGCAGAAGATCCTGTCCTGGAAGAACTCAGTCGCCGCACCTGGTGGGAGACCATCTACCCGCAAATGATGTCCGGAACCCTGCAGGGCAAGTTGCTTGAATTCATCAGCCGCATGATCACTCCGGAACGTATCCTGGAGATAGGCACCTTCACCGGGTATTCCGCCATTTGTATGGCCCGTGGTCTTAAAAATCACGGAAAACTGATCACGATCGAGAACAATGATGAATTACTCAGCATCAGTAAGGAGTTTTTTGATAAGGCAGGACTGACTGATAAGATCGAACTCATCCACGGCAATGCACTTGAAATTATTCCAACATTGAAGGATTTTTTTGATCTGGTATTTATCGATGCTGAAAAAACCGAATATGCTGACTATTACAAAACGGTTATGAAAAAAGTTAGATCCGGGGGCTGGATCCTTGCGGATAATGTCTTATGGGACGGAAAAGTAATCGGTTCGACTGAAAGGATGGATGCTGAAACACACGGGATCCGCCGGTTTAATGAACTTGTAAAAAACGATCCTGGAGTGGAGCAGATTATCCTGCCCCTACGTGACGGAATCATGCTGATCCGAAAAAAATAAAGAAAGTCCACTATACACTTTCTTTTCCACCCTGAAGTACAAAAGCTATTCAATCTTGCTGTTTCCTTCCAGTTCACCGGTGATCTCCTTGATCCTGATGGAGTTCAACTCTTTGGACACAGTAGTAAGATTCATCATGATGGTTTTATACTCAGGATAATCAGCATATTTTTGTTTCATTACATACATGATCTTCAAAACCATATTCTGAAGGTTTTCCGAGGTTTCAAACTCTTTTAAATTCTCTTTTTCCATTTTTATATTTTTTTAAAATTACGTATTTTCCGTGAAAAACGAAAATCCTTTGTAAAATCAGGTTTTAATTCTGCCTATTTTTCTTTTTTGTGGCATAATATTTGAAT
>DRPN01000017.1 GCA_011374625.1 Bacteroidota bacterium | reverse complement strand
TACATTTAAGCCCAGGTAAGGTTCCTCGCGTATCATCGAATTAAACCACATGTTCCTCCGCTTGTGCGGGCCCCCGTCAATTCCTTTGAGTTTCAACCTTGCGGCCGTACTCCCCAGGTGGATCACTTAATGCTTTCGCTTAGCCGCTGACAATGTATCGCCAACAGCGAGTGATCATCGTTTACAGCGTGGACTACCAGGGTATCTAATCCTGTTCGCTCCCCACGCTTTCGTGCCTCAGCGTCAGTAACAGTTTAGTAAGCTGCCTTCGCAATCGGTGTTCTGTGTAATATCTAAGCATTTCACCGCTACATTACACATTCCGCCTACCTCAACTGCACTCAAGAAAATCAGTATCAATGGCAGTTTTACCGTTAAGCGGTAAGATTTCACCACTGACTTAATTTTCCGCCTGCGCACCCTTTAAACCCAATAAATCCGGATAACGCTTGCATCCTCCGTATTACCGCGGCTGCTGGCACGGAGTTAGCCGATGCTTATTCGTACGGTACCGTCAACCCCGCTCACGAGCGGGGGTTTCTTCCCATACAAAAGCAGTTTACAACCCGTAGGGCTGTCTTCCTGCACGCGGCATGGCTGGGTCAGGCTTTCGCCCATTGCCCAATATTCCTCACTGCTGCCTCCCGTAGGAGTCTGGTCCGTGTCTCAGTACCAGTGTGGGGGACTACCCTCTCAGGCCCCCTAGACATCGTAGCCTTGGTGAGCCGTTACCTCACCAACCAGCTAATGTCACGCATGCCCATCCTTAACCGCCGAAGCTTTAATCCCGATGCCATGCGACATCGCAATATTATGAGGTATTAATTTCCGTTTCCGGAAGCTATCCCTCAGTTAAGGGTAGGTTGCATACGCGTTACTCACCCGTCCGCCGGTCGTCAGCGAGAGCAAGCTCTCCTGTTACCCCTCGACTTGCATGTGTTAGGCCTGCCGCTAGCGTTCATCCTGAGCCAGGATCAAACTCTTCGTTGTAGTTGTATCTTAAAATTTATGTCTTTCAAGATCATTCTCCTACCCGAATAGTTTCCTGGCTGAATTGACAGTCTTCATTGAACCTTTCTGTCTTCCTCTTCAGTCTTTTCAAAGAACTTTATCGCGTTGTCTCGCAATTTCGTATTTTTTGGGACTGCAAAGATAATACCAAAATATTTTCTCTGCAAATATTAATCCCAAAATTTTCAAAAAACTTCTACCCTTTTCTCAAAAAGCGGCTGCAAAGATAATGAACTTTTTTTCTCTTCTACAAACCTTTTTTCATTATTTTACGATTATTATTTCTTCAATCACCCAATCGCTTTATCTCCAGAAAAATAACCATTACAGCCTGCCCAAAGAACTTATTTGCGGTTTGCAAAGGTAACCCATTTCCCCGATTTTGCAAGAACACGAAAGTTTTTTTCCTTTATGCCAACCTTTAATGAATACCTACTTATTTATATATGCGGGGTCACCAAAATCGGCAATTGCCACCTTCTATTTTTTGTCCACCTTAATCTTCTTTGATTACCGTGGTTTTAGCGAAGATGGCAGCAAAGATAGTAGTAAAGATGGAACATTTTCCTACCTGCCTGCCTGCCCGTCCACCCGCCTCCCTAACCAACACATTCGGTCAGAAACAGCTTTGGCCGTGCAGGCAAACAGGCAGACACCTTTTTTAACCCTTCTTAATACTTCATTTTTTGACCGCCTGAAATATTATTTTAATTTCGTTGCCATAAATTTTTTATACTTTGGAAAAGACACTGGTTATCATACCAACCTACAACGAAAAGCAGAATATCCCGCGGTTGATCCCAGCCATCCGGGAACACATGCCCGGGGTACATATCATGATCGTTGACGATCACTCTCCGGATGGTACGGCAGATCTCATCAAACGTCTGCAAACCAGAGACTCTGACCTTTTCCTAATCGAGAGATCCGGAAAACTTGGACTGGGAACAGCTTATATCACGGCCTTCCGGTGGGCTCTGGAAAGAGACTATGAATACATTTTTGAAATGGATGCCGACTTCTCCCACGACCCGGCCGATTTGCCCAGATTATTTGAAGAATGCCGAAAAGGAAACGATCTGATTATCGGATCACGATATGTCTCCGGCGTAAATGTGGTAAACTGGCCTTTGAACAGAATCTTTATCTCTATGGGTGCTTCATTCTACGTCAGACTGATCACCGGTATTCCCGTGAAAGACACCACCGCCGGTTTTGTCTGCTACAGGAGAAAGGTGCTGGAAAAAATCAGACTGGACAAAATAAAATCCAAGGGATACGGTTTTCAGATTGAGATGAAGTTCTGGACTTGGAAAAACGGATTCAAAATGAAAGAGATACCTATTGTATTTAAAGACCGCACTGTGGGGGTTTCAAAAATGAGCGGAGGAATCTTTAACGAAGCACTCTGGTCAGTGATCAGAATAAAACTTAACAGTATTTTTCATAAAAAAGAGTATATTTAGCCTGACTATGAAAACAACCCTGATCCGGAATGCCACCATGATTAACGAAGGCCTGATAAAAAAGGCCGATGTACTCATTCAGGGGGATAAGATTGTCCGGGTCTCAGAACCGGGGCTTGAGAAGGGAGATGCAAATATCATTGATGCGGAAGGTAAATGGCTTATCCCGGGAGTTATTGACGATCATGTTCATTTTCGGGATCCGGGTTTTCCCGAAAAGGCAGATTTTTATAGTGAGTCGGTTGCAGCCGTAGCCGGGGGAGTCACCTCTGTCATGGACATGCCCAATACAAAACCACAGACTATCACATGTGAGCTGCTGGATGAAAAGCTGGAACTCGTTTCCGGAAAATCCCTGACCAACTTTGCCCTTTACTTTGGGGCCACCAATAACAATATGGATGAGATCCGGAAGCTGGACACTTCAAAAGTATGCGGGATTAAAGTCTTTACGGGTTCATCTACCGGAAATATGCTGGTGGACGATCCCGAAAGCCTGAGGCGGATTTTTGCCGAAGCACCCGTATTGGTTGCCGTACATGCCGAAGATGATTCCCTGATCCGGGAAAAACTTGAGAGATACGAAAAAGAATTCGGGATCAACATCCCTTTTGTCCTGCATCCTGACATCCGGTCAGAAGAGGCTTGTTACCGTTCCAGCACCAAAGCCGTAGAACTGGCCCGCATTTACGGCACACGGCTGCATGTGCTGCATCTCTCTACGGCTCGTGAGATGGCACTGTTTGACAATACCGTCCCGGCACGTGAAAAAAAGATCACGGCTGAAGTGTGTGTACACCACCTGTGGTTCGACGAAGCGGATTATATGAAATACGGCACACGCATCAAATGGAATCCGGCCATTAAAACCAAAGAAGATAAGGAAGGCTTATGGGATGCCATGCTGGATAACCGTATTGATGTGATCGCCACCGACCATGCCCCGCACACCTGGCTGGAAAAAGCCAGGCCTTATCTGCTGGCTCCATCCGGAGGTCCGCTGGTACAACATTCCCTGGTTGCCATGCTTGAAATGGTCCATCAGGGTAAAATTTCGCTTGAAAAGGTTGTGGGAAAGATGTGCCATACCCCGGCGGATATTTTCTCGATCCCCGACAGGGGTTATATCCGCACAGGATACCAAGCGGATCTGGTACTCATAGACCCAAACTATCCCTGGGTTGTTGGGAAAGATAATATTCTCTATAAATGCGGTTGGTCCCCTTTCGAAGGGACCCGTTTCACATCGCGTGTGACCCATACCATTATAAACGGGCACCTGGTATATGAAAACGGTGAAATCGATAGGGATTATCGCGGAAAACAACTCACATTCCTGAGATAACCGCACATTTTTTACATTAGAAGAATTCATATTATTTTTGTAAAAAATAATTCATGAAAAAACACATTCACTGTCTCTTTGTTTTCGTATTGGTGATAAGCTTGTTCGCCTGCCACCGGAAATCGAAATTTGCCTTAGACAATAATTTTATTCCGGAAGATATCCGGGGAACGGAAGCAACTTTCAAAGCAAACGCAGGACAGGTGGCCCGGCAAATCACCTACGATGTAATCGTAAAAAACAACAATCCCTACGATACCTGGACGACTACCTGCCTGCAGGGATTTGACCGTAACGATTTCGTAGATGAGATTTTCCAATCCATTTATGACGGCAAACTCAAAGCCATTGATTATGCAACCGACAAAAAGCTCAGTGTCAAAAAGGTCCGGGCACTGGAAAAGGAAATTCTCAAAATACGAAACCGTATCGCTAAGATACAGTTCACGGAAGACTGGTATCTGGACACAACCAACCTGACCATGCAGAAACAGGTACATTCGATGGTCCTCGGTTATGAAATATACAATGACAGTGGACAGGTAAGGGGATATCGTCCCGCTTTCAGAATTGATTTTAACAACCGTTAATTATGGCTATTCATACTGAAAAAGAGATTTTATACCGCAATCTGAGGGATGTAGCAGACAAAATGGTTACGGCGGCACGTACAGCCCCTAAAACAAGAGGGCGCAACAACCTTGAATTTCTCCTGGTAGAAGGAGATGATCTGGAAAGGCTGGCTCAAAAGATGGAAGAGCTGGCAGAAAAAACAAATGCCTATTTTTTCGGGCGCGACGCTAACGATATACGCCGGTCGGAGGTGCTCATACTTTTCGGCACCCGTATCAAAGCATTGGATCTTCCTTACTGCGGATGGTGTGGCTTTGCAGATTGCGCTGAAAAGAACCTCCACCCCGACAATCCTTGTGCGTTTAACAATATCGACCTGGGTATTGCCATCGGCTCGGCCGTCAGTGTTGCCATGGATCACCGGGTAGACAACCGCATCATGTACACCGTCGGGCAGGCAGCCAGGGATCTGGGGTTGTTTGATCCGGAAATTCGCATCATCCTCGGCGTGCCCCTCAGCGCCACATCGAAAAATATCTATTTTAACAGGCCGGTTAAGCACAGATGAAGTGAGGGAGAAAGAGAAAGGTTGATCAATGATTGTTGAACGATGAACGGAAGAAAAGGGAGAAGGGATGGAGAGACGGAGTGAGGGAGAGAGACAATGATAGAATGCTTCGTTCGCACGCTGTCGCTGAAGCTTCAGCGTAGGCGCCTACGTAGTTTTTAAACTCATGCATCAAAAACTTTTTTCCCGGAAGGGAAATGGCGATGGCGTCTTTTCAGCCATATCAAGGCATAAGATGATAAAATCAACAGGAGAGCCAGTCCTAGGATAATGGCCAGCAGGGACAGGTCTCCGAGGTCTTGCAGCCACCAGGCAAGCAGGATAAACAGAATATTCAGAAAAAGTAATACGAGGGTGGCCTGCAGATGAGAAAGGCCCAGTTCCAGCAGCCGGTGATGCAGATGCCAGCGTCCGGCTTCGAAGGGGGAACGGCCTCTCAGCACCCGCATAATAAAAACATGCAGCGTATCTGTCAGCGGAATGATCAGGATGGTAAAGGCCATCACGGCCACAGAGGAGACCCGTACCTGTTCCGGGGCGGTCATGTCATACTCCATAAAACGCACGGCCAGGACGCTCAGCATCATGCCCAATATCAGAGAACCGGTATCTCCCAGGAAGATCTTATGTTTTCCATGTGACAGATTAAACCGGAGAAAAGCAATGAGGCTGCCGGTCAGAGACAAACTGACGATTGCATAATACACCTGTCCGGCAACAAAAAACCATATCCCGAAAACCAGCGATGCCAGGGCAGCCACCCCTGAAGCCAGCCCGTCAATGCCATCAACCAGGTTCAGCCCGTTGGTAACTACCACAAAAACGAATAATGTAAAAAGGACCCCGGAAACATATCCAATCTGATGTATTCCCAGAAAACCATAAAAACTTGTCATTCTGACATCTCCCAGCACAATCACCACCACAGCTGCAATGATTTGGCCGATAAGTTTTTTCACCGGGTCAATGACCAGGATATCATCTTTGATACCGATAAAGAAGAGAATGATCAAACCGGTAAAAATATAAAGCAGTTGCCTGGTCAGGCCATCCCCCGCACACAAAGCTGCTGTTATGACAAACCCAATAAAGACAGCCACACCGCCGAGGGTTGGTATATTTTCTTTGTGGGAAGAGCGTTTGTTGGGTCGGTCGTACAGTCCTTTGGCCCTGGCAACCTTCAGGATAGTTGGTATAGAGATAAAAGTAATCCCAAAAGCAAGCAGAAAACCCAAGGGGATAAACCATCCTGCATTCAAACTGATCCCGTTTCTTTCCAGAAATAATTCCATCTCCGTTGTATTTATCTCTACAAAGATATTTATTTTCCTGCAATCCTCTTAACAACATATTGGGCGGTCAGTCGGGTATGTTGCGAAACAAGGATAAGGCAATTTTTCAGCTTGTCGCTGATGGTTTTTTCGGTATAGTGACGGAAGGTAAGCAGTTCCACTTCGCGGTTGAAGTACACCTCAAAATTGTCCTGAAGTTTTCGTACTCGCTTCATAAAAAGTCCCACGGGGTCGTCAATGCAAAAAGAAACACTGATGGCGGAGATCTGTACAAGAGATATGTTAAAATTCCATTGTTTGAATTGCCCGAAAAGATTTTCCAGATGACGGTTCAAAACAAAAGAGTAGTCCCGGGGGAACACTGAAAGCAGGATCTGTTTTTCTTTCCGAATATATACGGGCACATGTCTTTCCATTTCCTCGAAGTCCCAAATGGTAGTACCAGTATTGCCCGGGTCTTCAAGTCCACGTATCACTAAGGGGATATGTTTGTTTTGCAGGGGTTTGATGGTTTTAGGATGGATCACTTTGGCCCCGTAGAAAGCCATTTCGGCCGCTTCCTGATATGAAATTCCGGGCAGTCGCACGGCATCCGGACATATCTTCGGATCAGCATTCATCACCCCCGGCACATCCTTCCACAGGGTCACTTTTTCAGCATCCAGGATACTGCCCAGAATAGCTGCCGTAAAATCCGATCCTTCCCGGCCCAGGGTTGTGGTCTCTTTATTCGGTGTTCCGGCAATATATCCCTGCGTAAGAAACAGGTTTTCCGAAGCTGAAAAAGCCCGCTTCACTCTGCGGCCGGTTTCTTCCCAAAGTACCCCTGCACTCCCGAACCGGCTATCGGTAACAATGATCTTCCGGATATCCTTATAAACAATATCCGGAAATTTTTGTTTCAGATAAGAAAAAACAATCGAAGATGAAAAATATTCTCCGAAGGAAACGATACGATCATGCCATTGATCGAAAGACGATCCTGACCCTGTTTCCAATAATTGTTTTAATTCGGAAAAAAGACTTTCCAGCATATTGTAGCCGGATACATGATCCCCGGAATTTCCTAATAAACTTGCCAGAACTTCAAAATGATAATTTCTCAATTTCTCTGTTTTCCTGAGGATCTCATCTTTCCGGTTTTCCATTGCAGAGAGGGTTGCCAGCTCTTCCAGGGCATTGGTAGTCTTTCCAAACGCAGAGACCACCACAATCAAAGGTCTGTCCGCCTGTTGCAATACCTCAGTCATCCGGCGTATGCCGGAGGCCTCTTTCAATACCGATCCTCCGAATTTATATACTTGCATGCTTTTCTGTTTCCGGCAAAATTAATAAAAATGGAATGGGAGTGCTTGTTTAATTAGCATCCAATATAAGGAATATAGGAAAAATAAAGAATACAACGCCAAGTCATCCGACGACTTTTCTTCACCGGATGACTAAGAAAATGAAAAATATCTGTTAAAAAAGTTTAAACAACATCGGTTCAGAAAAATAATCTTTTATTTTCGCAGTTATAATAAAAAATATGAATCTGATTTTGGATATAGGGAACAGCCGGATAAAAGGGTATTTATTCGAGGGGGAACAGATCGTGCATAAAGAAGAAACATCCGGCGATGTGGTTTCTTTGGCAAAAAATCTATTGGAACATCATCCCGAAATCAAATACGGCATTGCCGTTTCCACCCGTGAAAAAAATCCTTTCCTTTCCGGATTTTTAAATCGGCGCCTTTCCTGCTATATCGAGCTGGATAGCGACACTCCCCTACCGGTAAAAAACCTGTATCGCACCCCGGACACACTAGGCTATGACCGGATTGCCGGGGTTGTGGAAGCCCACGCTCGTTTTCCGGAAAAAAATGTGCTGGTAATCGATGCAGGCACAGCCATCACCTACGATCTGGTTACTGCAACCGGCGAATTTGAGGGGGGAAATATTTCGCCCGGCTTAGACATGCGTTTCAGAGCACTGGCTACCTTTGCTGACAAATTACCAAGAATAACCGTGAAGGACACTTTTCCGTTAATTGGAAAAACTACGGAAGAAGCAATCGTCACCGGTGTTGAAGCCGGAACTATCGCCGAAGTTGACGGGATTATTGATC
>DRPN01000147.1 GCA_011374625.1 Bacteroidota bacterium | reverse complement strand
TTATGTAGGTTTGTGTACATCAAGGCCGCTGACTTTTTTATTGCTAAACATTTTAATTATTGAGATTCAAGCTCGTTTATTACAATAAAGCAGTGGCCTTGATTTTTATGTGTCTTTGTGTAATCCTAAAATTTTAGGAAAGTTTGAAGCTCGTTTTGTACAATGAATTCAGAGGAAAATGGGATCTGAAAAGGGAAAGAAAATCAATAAGGAATTATGGTATGCTATATATGTCCGTTCGAGGCATGAGAAAAAGGTATATGACCTCCTGACAGAAGACGGGATAACTTCTTATCTGCCTGTAGAGAGAAAACTCAAATTGTGGAGCGACCGGAAAAAATGGGTTACGGAACCTCTTTTCCGTTCCTATGTCTTTGTTTTTATAAATATCGCGGATTATCCTGTTTACTTGAAAGTCTTACAGACAGAAGGAGTTGTTAAGTTTGTACGTTTCGGGGGGGTACCCGTACCTATTCCGGAAAAACATATGGAGGCTATCCGCATATATGAGAAATCAGGTGAATTTATTTCGGAAGAAGAGGAACAGGAACTGAAGGTGGGTGATGAGGTAGAAGTAATAGGTGGTGCGCTGAAAGGGGTTTTTGGCAGGCTGGTGGAAATCAGAAAGAAACGGAAGGTCAGGATCATGATCGATGGACTGAATCAATCTGTGTATGTGGACATCCGAAAATCCTTTCTGAAGCCCACCAATACTAATACCTGAAAAAGTGAAAAGGATTTTTTCTGAAACGGGAAAGATATATGGCTGACATTACCGGTTGATAAAAAACAAATCATGCCAATAAAGAGACAGGAAAAATGGATTATCGGGACATTGCTGACCCTGTTTATTATCTTCAGTACACTGGTATTATTATCGGAAGGGTTTTACGGAGGAGGGGATAGTATTGCACATTATCGCATATCCCGGTATGCTCTGAGATATCCCCATCTGTTTCTGGACCATTGGGGTAAACCGGTCTTTACCATTCTCAGCAGCCCTTTTTCATGGCTCGGCTTCAATGGTACACGTATTTTTAATGTGATTGCCGGGTTGTTAACGGCTTTTCTGACCTATCGTACCGTACGGGAAGAAACCGGGAAGGATGCCTGGCTGGCAGTACTTTTCGTGATACTTGCCCCGGTTTATTTCATTCTTTTCTTTTCAGCCGTTACCGAGATAACATTCAGCCTGGTACTGATCTTCTCCGTTTATTATATTTACCGGGAAAAATATACGGCAGCGGCTCTGATGATCTCCTTCCTGCCGTTTGCCCGCACCGAGGGCTTTGTAATCGTCTTCGTGATACTGGCTGCACTGACAGGATACCGGCAATACAAAAGTATCCCCTTTCTGTTTGGAGGATTTGTTTTGTTCAGCTTGGCGGGCTGGCCATATTACCACGATCCTTTATGGGTTATTCATGAAATACCTTATACCGGGGCAGCGGATATTTACGGCCACGGGACGTTGATGCATTTTGTCCACAATGCTCCCCGTATTTTCGGAATACCTTTGCTGTTTTTCTGGATATTGGGTGTTTATTCGCTGGTACGCGATATGTCATCCCGGGAAAAGCGTGAGCGGGCATTGAAGGAAACCTGGTTTGTTGTGCTCCCTTTCCTGGCTTATTTTGCTGCCCATAGTTATGTGTGGTGGAAAGGCCTGGGAAGCTCTCTCGGACTGACCCGGGTGATGGCCGGGGTGGTGCCTTTAGTGGCTGTTACAGCTATGAGGGGGTACAGGTTTGTAGCAGGTCAGATCACGGAAAGTTTGAACAGGAATGTCTTCCTGCCTGCCATAACCCTGGTTGCATTGCTGATCCCGCCTTTGCATTTTTACAGAGTGCCTGTGCAGCAGGATGAAACCCAGAAGGTGCTTTCGCAGGCGGCAGAATGGCTGAAACACTCACCCTATGCAGGTCACCGTATTTATTATTATGATCTTTATTTTCAGTTCAGATTGGGTCTTGATCCTTACGATACGGAAAGATGCTGCGAAAAAGTGCCCGATCCTGGCGATCCTGCCAAAGATGTTCCTGCCGGAAGCATCATACAATGGGATGCCCATTACGGACCAAACGAAGGACGGCTGCCCCTGAAAAAACTACTGGATAATCCGGAATATACCTTGTTAAAGGTGTTCAAACCCAAACATTCTTTTATGGCATTGGGAAGTCACGAATATGCTGTTTATATTTTTCTCAGGAAACCTGCCGGTCATGGAGAAAGTCAGTAAAAACAAACGGATATTTTAGAATATGAATAAATATCAATATGATAAAAAAATACCACTCTCTTTGATTGCCATCGGAATTGTCCTTTTGTTGGTATTTATTCAGGTATTTGAACAAAAAAGGTATATGCATGATAATATCATTGTCCATGATGCCTTGGTCTATTATGCGCCGCTGCCGGCTGTGTTTATATACCATGATCTCTCCTTTTCCTTTATTCAGGATCTTCCGGAGAGACTCAGGGGGAAAATAAGCACCATGATCTCTCCTGACGGTAAAAGAACCCTGAAGATGCCCGTAGGGGTTTCATTGTTGATTCTGCCTTTTTTTCTGCTTGCGCATATCATTGCATTGCTGGCGGGGATGCCGGCAGACGGATATGGCCCGGTATATCAATTTTTTGTATTGATAGCGGGAATATTTTATCTCACATTTGCATTGGGTATTCTGAGAAAGATACTCCGCCGATGGTTTAATGATCCGGTAACAGCCATAACACTGTTGTTGATCGGACTGGCCACAAATTTATTTTACTATGTTTCGGTAGAACCGGGCATGTCGCATGTGTACAGCTTCTTTCTTTTCTCCGGTTTATTGAGGTATACCATCCGATGGTATGAGTCACCGGGATACGGGAATACAATCCTGCTGGCATTGTTTGGCGGATTGATCCTGATTGTCCGGCCTTCCAATGCTGTGGTATTTCTGGTTCCCGTATTATACGGTCTGGTCAGTGCCCCGTCTGCATGGTTTGTATTTTTATGGAAAAACCGGGCCCGGTTGCTGGTGATGTTGCCGGTATTTTTTGCTGTGGTCTTAATACAATTGCTCTATTGGAAATATTCTACCGGCAAATGGATATTTTATTCTTACGGAGAAGAGCGGTTTTTTTTCAATCATCCGCATGTCCTGAAAGGCCTGTTCAGCTTCCGTAAGGGATGGCTGGTTTATACCCCGGTGATGATCTTTGCTCTGACAGGATTTATCTTTCTGTATAAAAAAAGCGCCACTTTGTTTTGGGCAATATCCATCTATATTCTGATAAATTTGTACGTCGTTTTCAGCTGGTGGTGCTGGTGGTATGGCGGCAGTTTCGGGGCGCGTCCCCTGATCGAGACCTATGCCCTGCTGGCTATTCCCCTGGCAGCCTGTATTGGAAAAATTCTACAGACCCGGTTATGGTTGCGTATTCCCGGACTGATGATTTTGGGATTTTTTATTTATCTGAACCTTTTTCAGATAAGGCAATACCGCATCAGCATGCTGCACTGGGACAGTACAAGCAAAGCGCTTTACCGGAAGATTTTCCTGAGCAATAAATGGCCGGAAAACTATAAGCAGTTGCTGAAACATCCGGATTATCAGAGCTCTTTGAAAACAGGGAAAGAATGAGGGATCTGCCGGCAGGAAAATTTTTCGGTAGGGATTATTCGGTTTATCTTTATTGCATTGTTTGAGGCGGATTGGATTTTATAATTATTTATCTTTTTTACTAAATGACACATAAGGATTCGGAAGATCCTGTCTTTCAAAAAAAGGGAAAAACGAGGAAGATATTCTCTTCCACGTTAGAATCACGATTGCTGTTTCTGGCGTTACCCGTGGTTTTTTTGATGATCGTTCTGCTGATTCATTTCAGTTACGGTCCGTTTTTCATGCATCATATTGATCCCGAATATTTTCATTTATACAGCGGCATATGTCTTTCCCGGTTGAGCCTGAGTGTTGAATACATTGCCCATCCCGGTACCACACTTCAGATATTGTTTGCTATATCTGCGCGTATAGTTGATCTGCTGCAACCGACCTCTGACCTGATCACCAACTTAATCAGTAACCCTGAACAGTACATCCACGGCACCAATATTTTGCTGAATATTATCAATGCTTTCGTTTTGTTTTTTCTGGGGTTTTACACATACAGGTGTTCCGGAAATTACGGATATGCCTTTCTTCTACAGCTCATTCCTTTCTCCAGTCATTATTTACTGACTGTTTCAGCACGTCTGATTGCAGAGTCTGTTGAACTGGTCCCGGTTATACTAATGATTATGCTGACGGTGAAATACATATATGATTCTTCCCGGGATAAGAATATGAACTTTTACAGCATCGCTTTTGCCGTGATCAGCGGATTGGGTATCGCCGGAAAGATTAGTTTTTTCCCGTTTGTATTATTGCCGCTGGTCCTGATTTCAGAAAAAAAATACCGGATACGGTTTCTTCTTTATACTGCTCTGGCGGTAGCGGTCTTTGCTTTTCCGCTGGTTGTTCATTTGCACAAATCCCGGGAATGGTTTGGTAACATGTTTACCCATAGCGGAAAATGGGGAGGAGGAAGCAAATCTTTCATAAATCTCAGTCAGGCTCCGGACAGAATTAAAAGCCTGTATCTGTATGTTGACAAACAGTTTTTTGTGATTTCAGGGTTGGCAACTTTACAATATCTTATTTTTCTGATCATTCCGTCATTGCGAAAAAACTCCTCGGGCCGTGTTATACTACGGGTTTTCACAGGTCTGATCCTATCCGTTTTGCTGTATGTTTTCCTGGTATTGAAGCATTTTGCTTTTTATTACCTTTTCCCTGCGCTGGCGGTTAAGGTTTTCTTTCTCTATCTTATGACAGAGTTACTGGTGCGTGTGATACGTGACAAGCGAATGAAAAGGTGGTTGCCTGCCTTGACCCTGATTGTCGCGCTTGTTCTTGTGGTGCCCCAGGTGCGTACCTTGAAAAAAAGAATGTCAGATATTGCTGTTGCGGAAAGAAACAGTGAAGAAAAATATTACACATTGAAAACGTACTTTAGTCCGGACACCACGGTTATTATCAGCTCTGCATATTATGGCAGTCCTTTTATTTCCTGGGCCCATGTGAATGCGTTCAATATCACCGGAAAACTGAGAAATGCTTTCACGCCGGCGTTGAAGAAGAAATTTCCGTCCACCTATTTTTATTTTCCCTGGACGGATAAATTCTTTTTTTGGGGGGATTACCTCAAATCACAGCAGCTTGTTGATGGGAAGAAAACAATCTATGTCTATATCGGGGAGGGAAAGGAGGGGGATATGGATGCCATCATGAAGAGATTGAAAGAGGAGATGCCGGAAACAGAATTTCAGAAGGTATTACTACATAAGTTTGAAAACCCGGCGGAGTATTTTTACCGGATAAAGCTTTCCGTGAAAAACGGGGGATTTCCTACGGATCAATAACGTGAGCAGTGGCTATTTGTAAATATTTTTAGAGAAAAGATTGTACTTAAAAATACAGTAAATAGCCCGGAAGCCGTCTTTCCAGTTGATCTTTTTTCCTTCCTGGTATGTGCGGCCGTAGTATGAGATGCCGACTTCGTATATACGTATTCCCGGGACCCTCGATATTTTGGCAGTGACCTCAGGCTCAAAGCCGAATCTTTTTTCCTTCAGGTTGAGTTTTTGTATTGTTTTTGTATCAAACAGTTTGTAACAGGTCTCCATATCTGTCAGGTTGAGGTTGGTAAAGAGATTGGAGAGAAACGTCAGCATATTGTTTCCGATGGTATGCCAGAAAAAAAGGATACGATGCGGATTGCTGCCGACAAAGCGTGAGCCGTACACCACATCGGCAAAACCTTTCTTTACAGGAGCCAGCAGATCGTTATATTCCTGCGGGTCATACTCCAGGTCTGCATCCTGGATAATGAGGTATTCCCCGGTGGCTTTAGAGATACCCGTATGCAGGGCAGCCCCTTTGCCCATATTCTTTTCATGTTTGAAATAGCGTATATTGAGATCCGGGTGATTTTTTATATAGGTCAGTATTGCATCTTCCGTATGATCGATAGAACAATCATTAACAATAATAATTTCCTTTTGCGTGCCGTCATCAAGTTCCACCGCAGCGACCTTGTCAAGGATGTGATGAATGGTCCGTCCCTCGTTATAGGCCGGAATGATGACTGAGAGCGTATTTATTGCTTTTGCCATGTCCCAAAAATAATAAATCTTCTCCCGGCTTGCAATTTCTCATGGATTACTATAAATTTGCAACTCGTTCCGGGCTATAGAGCACATGTATTTTGAGATTATTGTTAAGACCATTTTTGGGATATTAGCTCAGTTGGTTTAGAGCGCATGTTTCACAGACATGAGGTCGCAGGTTCAAATCCTGCATATCCCACAACTCCAAAAAGCCCGCTGTGAAGTGGGTTTTTTTATTCCCGGAGCAGTGCCAAACGGGTTTGAGTTGTGCGAAGGGAATAAAAAAACGTATGCCGCAGGCATGGGCTTTTTGGGGTTGTCAGGGTTTCCGGACCAGGATCACGACCCGCCGTAAGGGGGGAGTACTCCTGCATATCCCACATTACAAAAAGAACCGCACTTATGCGGTTTTTTTTTCGCGCAGGAGGACAAACTTTTTTGAAAACCGCTGTAGTAGGTTTGTTTTTTTCATCACAGGAAACGCTGAATATGCAAAACGAGTTTCCGGGACACCATCTCCGGCAGTTTATTGTAAATGATATTATTGCCACGTAATATTTGCGAGTAAATAATCAAGGGATAAAAGTGAATCTCTGGGAGAATCCTTATGTTGCGCCAACTTCAACCATGTATTATGATATACACCCATTTACAGGCAGTCATACGGTTTGGTTGGGAGAAGTACCTGATTATACCATACCCGAAGCTCAGCAGATAATGTTAAGACATCATCAAAAAAATCACCTGGACATAGGTGTTAGTGGTTATAAATTTGACGAGGTGGATGGTTATGATTTTTGGTTATGGCCTGATCATGCGACTTTTCCATCAGGTAATGATGCCGTGGAAATACGGCAACTTTATGGTCTGATAATGCAAGATATGATTTGTGATTACTTGAAAAAGCAAAACAAAAGAACTTATGGTTTGGTGAGATCATCATATATCGGTGCAAGCAATAAAAGTTTTGTGATTTATAGTGATTATTATGATCATAAAGGGTATGTTACAGCATTGGTCAACTCTTCACTGGCAGGTGTTTTGTGGACTCCTGAGATACGCAGCGCAAAGTCAGCAGAGGAATGGATCAGGCGTTTTCAAACCGTTTGCTTCTCTCCTATGATGATGTTAAATGCATGGGCTTCAGGCACAAAACCCTGGAGTTTTCCTGAAGTGACAGATATGGTGCGAGATGTAATTCAACTTAGAAAAAATCTTTTGCCTTATATTTATACGGCCTTTTATAATTACGATCAAAAAGGAATACCGCCTTTCAGAGCAATGGTATTGGAAAAAGGTTATGTGTCGCAAGAAAAAATGACTGGTGGAGAACTGGATGATATAAAAAATCCTTATGAAGAGCAAAAAAGGATAGAGGTTACAAACCAGTATATGATGGGACCTTCGATTCTTGTAGCCCCGGTATTTACCGGACAAACAGAGCGAAATATTGTTTTTCCCAATGGAAATTGGTATGATTTCTATACAGGGAAATATGCGGGAAATGGTGAAACAATAACCATTAAAACCAGACTTGATCAGATACCTCTGTTTGTAAAAGACGGAGCAATAATTCCAATGTTAAGCGAAACCAATGGGGCCAATCAAGAAAATAGTGGATCACTTGAAGTTAGACATTATGGCATAAAAGAAAACACTTACCTTTTATATAATGATGATGGCGAAAGCTATGATTATGAAAACGGCGAATATTCGCTGACAGAATTACGGGTCGAGAGAAAAAAAAATGGCAAATTGATTGGGAAGTCAAAGCCGCTTAATAAAAGTAAATACAATTACGAAAATATCTCCTGGCGTTGGATGACGAAATAGCACTATATAAATTTTTTATAATTCAATAAAATGAATCAAGTGAATGAACTACCCCGGGGCGGGCCCGCCTGAACGGTGTCGTCCGGGCGGGGCAGCTCCGAGGTATCACAGGGAATTATTTGTTTCCGACCCAGAGGGCTTGGAAATTAAACCATTTGTTCTCGTCCGCTATAGCGGACCACGAAGTCGGGTAAAAAAAGTGAAAAAGATTATAAAAATACCTTGAAATTATAAAAATACATTGAAATTATTATCTTCAAGGCATAATTGAAAAACAAATTTATCGTTCTTCGCTATGTTTAACACAATGTAAAAATTACAAAAATTATTGAAAAATACCAGCTGCTTCTCTGAAGCGGTTGG
>DRPN01000099.1 GCA_011374625.1 Bacteroidota bacterium | reverse complement strand
CGCATGATTGGCAATACCTGACGGATCACCTGAAGGGTGCCCCAAAGTAACACCTCAAACTGTTTTCGTGCCAAAGTCCATTCTGTTTCTTCAACAGCGCCGCCAACGCCAAAGCCGGCATTATTTATCAAAATATCTATCCCTTCCTCTTTTTCCATAATTCTGGAAATTGCCGGAACAATAGATAGCGGCTTAGTTACATCCATTTCCAGCATTGTGTATGGCCAGTTTTCGGAAGCAGGTTTCCGGCTGGTCCCGTATACACGGTACCCTTTATCAGCCAACAGTTCTGCCGTAGCTTTTCCGAAGCCTGAAGATGCTCCGGTAATTAATACAACGGTTTCATCCGGTTTCTTTTTCTTAACCATTACAAAATATTTTCTGCCTGTTTTGTTCCTGACAAACTTAAAAAAAACCATTGAAGAAATGATTTTTTTTAGTTTTCTTGTAATGTTTGATTTATGATTTTATAATGCGATAAATAATCGTTCAAAGTAATTAAACGACAGAAATAATGAATATTTTTATCCGTTCACATAACATATTGGTTCATTCATTAAAAAATTTTTTATTTGAATAATATTTTGTTTATATTTAATTTGTAAACAAATATATATATATGATGTTTCTTTTCAGAAGATCAGCACGGACAAAGAAAGCATCTTTTTTTGTAAACGAAACCATGAAAACCCCGGAGTTTGTAATTAACTACAGCGAGGGGCTTATCCGGATAAAAGGGAAATCTATCCCCGAAGATTCAGACCGTTTTTATAAACCGATCCTGGAAAAATTGGATTGGTATGTGGAAAATGCACCGGATAAAACAAGGGTTACCGTTCATTTCGATTACTTTAACACTACTTCTTCCAAGTATATTCTGAAAATTTTCAGGCATTTTGAGGATATTTACAAAAAATACAAAGACATAACCATTGATTGGTATTATGAGGCCGATGACCTGGACATGATGTATTGCGGAGAGGATTTCCAGTCAATTCTCAATGTTCCCTTCAATCTTGTCGAGATTGAAGAACAATAAAATATATTATTCGGCATCCTTGACACAACGGAAACCTACGGTAGCACTCCTGTCGAAACCGGGAGAGACCATTAATAGCATCTGGGTTCTGTTCAAAGGCTGAGGGCCTCCTTTGACATACCACCGGCTGCTTTTAGGATTGTAATAACTTCCTCCCCGGATGATGACGAAGGAATAACTTCCATTATCATAAACATCATTGGTAAGCTGCCATACGTTTCCCACCAGATCTTCCACCATAAAGGGGCTTTTCCCTTTCGGGAAAGCATCTACCGGTGTAGGCCTGTTAAAATTATTGTTACACCGCGTACCGTAAAATTCATTTCCCCAGGGCCATAGTCTTCCATCCATTCCCTGTGCAGCATATTGCCATTCTATCTCTGTGGGTAGGCGTTTTTTTGCCCATTTGGCATATGCACGTGCATCTTCCAGACTGATCCACACTACCGGATAGTCATCCATCCCCACCGGATATGTTCCACCTACCCAGTGCTTCAGAAAATTGGCAGGATCAACAGGCTTATAATGGGTTGCCAGCAGAAAGTTGTAAAACTGTTTATTGGTAACCGGATATTTATCCATATAGAATTTTTTCACATGTACTTTCCGTGGACGGGAATAATCCGGATAGGGAATAAACTGGTCAGGGTTGGATACCTTAAAAATAAAATCTCCTTCCGGGATCAGTACCATACCGTTAGGAGCATATTTTGCCGGTTTGGTTTTCTTCGTCTTACTGACCAGGTAAGGTTTTCCGGGCTCCATTACTGCGGTATTTTCATCTGCCAATTCCCCGTTTTCGAAAAGCTGTATTACGTATTTCCCTTCATAAGGCTTGAACATATTCCTGAGATTAAGCACCGTATCCTTTGCCGGCAATAGTACAGGTGTGTTTTGGTATGATGGGTTTCCTTTCCATACCTTTAGGATACTTCCTTTCCCGACCTGAACATACAAAGAATCCTTTTTCAGTTCTGTTTTCAGCCATTCAGGTAAACGGGCTATACAATCGACACTCCCTTCCCTGCGTGTGTTCACCCATACTGAAGGATACCCCTCCACATCCACGGGGATATAATAATCTTCCCCTTTCTTCACAGGTTCCAGTATACGGTGGTGCCAGAGGCTCATATAATGAAAACCCTCTTCCGGAAACACTTTGAACAAAGGTCCCTGATAACCGTCCGGATCAAAACTCAGGACCGTATATACTATCTTTAATCCGTTTGTCCATCGGTTTATCCAAATGCTGTCACGCAAGGAAGGGACGAGCGGCTCCCAGGCATCATTGACAAATACCGAATTGTTTTCCCGGAGTATGCGCATGGTCTTTCCAAGATAGGTATACTCTTCACCGATCCAATCGGGACGTCCCGGAGCAAAAGCGTTGATTTCAACGCCATAGCCATTGAACAGGGAGACCGCTGCTTCCCGGTGAAAACGATCCTGGTTTAGCTGGCATACTCTAAAAATGGAAAAATCAGGACGGATGAGTTTATTCAGATTCAGGGGAGGTGACAGGAAGATGGCATTATGTACGCGTCCGGCGATGATCCCCTGCATGTCTTTCGGCACTGCCATTCTTTCAGAATACATAACAATACCGGGTTTTATCGAGTCGGCCATTTGCTGAAGAATACGACAGGAACTGACACGTGTATCCAATATTACTCCGTCAGCATCGGTACCGTCAATGATTTCTGCCATCCCTTTGAGTGAATTCCCCCCTTTGATACTTCTATCCCATGGATTACAGGAAATAAAAAAACGGGTATGATTCTGTTTTGCAAAACGTGACAATTCCTTTAATTTGGGTAATCCGTATGGCAGATCCCTATACAACTGCCACTGGTTTCTTTCATCCAGCCCCAATCGCGGCCAGGTTGGCCACAAGCCATATACATCATATCCGCCAAAATAATCTTCTCCTTCTTTCAGAAAATCAAAAAATTTGTATTTACGCTTTTCCCGGTTATAAAACATCTTATCCCAGGCAAACTGCAGAACTATGATATAGGCTTTTCTTATCCACTGCAAATCCTTCCTATGATACAAACTATCATCAAAATGATCCACATCATACAAATAATGTTCATGAAAAGCTTTTTTCAATCCGTTCTGCCAGGCACCGTTAAAAAGATCATAGTAAAAATTATACACCAGGTTGCTCCTGGGAGGAAGCAATGTCTTGTATCTTTTTATAAATCCGTTTTCTGCTTTTTCTCTGCGGGCCACTCCGTACAGGGAAAAATGATTTTTCATCTTAAGTGAACCATACCCCAATTCCCAGGCATTATCGGGAAGGATCACCCCCAAGGGAGAATACCCGGGCACATACAAACGGGATCTTGTCAGGGAGGCCGGGCCTGAGGCAGTAATGAAAACATGAGACCTGTCTTCGCCAAAAGGAACAACATCTTCCACCGTAACCGTATCGTTGGTATTATTTGTGATCAAGAGTATACCGGTTGTCTGATTAGACTCTCTCTCCGGAACATAGATACCACTAACACCGTTCCCAAACACAAAACGGACCATGGTATCTGAAGGAATGATCTCAGCTTCCGAAGAATAATACAAGTCTCCGTTCATTCTCATGCTAAAAAGCGGAACCTGACCGGACAGGCTGACCGTACGGCCGTCTTCGAGTTTAAGTCCAACTATCTGAAGCCCTTCTTCATAGGAAAAAATAATATCCCTGATGAGCTGGCCGGCAGAAAAAAGAGCTGATCCGGCAAACAAACCAATGCATAAAGTCAAAAAGGCAATAATCTTTCGCATTCCGGTCATGTGTCTCTCTCCTTTAATCCCTGCTATATAAACTAAATATTGTCTTATGAAAGTATGTTTTCCCGGGATTTAATACGACAGAAGGGAATCCGGGATGATGCGGAGTGTCCGGAAAATGCTGGGTTTCCAGGCAAAAAGCTCCATACTGCGGATAAGCAATCCCGTTTTTTCCTACCAGTGATCCGTCCAGATAATTGGCAGTATACAATTGCAGTCCGGGAGCATTGGTCCGTACTTCCAGGGTAATCCCTGATTCGGGACTATGGACCACAGCACACAAACCCGGTGCATAACCCTGGTTTTTCAACACATAACAGTTGTCATATCCAACGCCTGTCTCAGCCAGATCCCGTCCAAAGGTTTTGAAGTTTCTGAAATCATAAGGAGTCCCTTTCACAGGCAATATCTCCCCGGTAGGTATCAAATTTTCTACTTCCAGGTATTTATCAGAAAGGATTTTGGCTTCATGGTACAGAATATCCCGGGCCGGATCCGCAAGGTTAAAATAATCATGATGTGTAAGGTTTATGATTGTAGGTTTGTCTGTATCTGCCTTGTATTCAATTTCAAGGATATTGTTATTATCCAGGCTGTACATAACTGTAGCCGACAGATTTCCGGGATACCCTTCTTCACCGTCCGGACTGAGATAATGCAAGGTCAGGAAAACACGGCCTTGTTCCTCAAAGGTTTGTGCCTTCCACAAAACCTTGTCAAAACCACGAATGCCTCCGTGCAGATGATTCTCTCCATCGTTTTTCGCCAGTTGGTATTTTTTCCCGTTTAGAGTAAATTCAGCTCCTTTGATCCTGTTGGCAAATCTCCCGACAATTGCTCCGAAATAAGGATGTCCGTGCAAATACCCCTCCAGATTATCGAACCCCAAAACCACATCCCTGGCTTTTCCCTGCCGATCCGGAACAATCATTGAAGTAATGATTCCTCCGTAGGTAGTGGCTTTTACAGTCATACCTCTATCATTTTCAAGTGTATAGAGCCAAACCTTTTTCCCTTCATACACACCGAAATCTTCTTTAAATATCTTCATACTTACAATTTTTTATTAATAATAAGAAATGCCCGGAATATGAAATGCCGGACATTAAAATCTGTTATATCAATTAACAATAATCAGGTCTTAAGGCAATGCAGGATATTATCCCGGCTCAAACGATACCGCCACCCACGAACAAACGAAGGATGGCCAGTACCAGCACCAGAAAATTAATGGTAACTCCGGTTGTTTTATCCCTGGAATAAAGGCCAAAAGTCATTCCCCAAAAGCTCAGGAACAGCGTGAGCCAGGTTAACCAGCCAAACAACGGGAACAATCCGACCAGACCCAAAGCCACGGCAATTAGCCCCAGAACAGTAGAAATCATATTCATAGCTTCAAAAATTTTATATAACGGAAAAGTATCGGCTACAACATAACAAAACAATATCTCTATAAAAATATAAAAATATTTTCAATTTCATCAGGGAAAAATAAAAATATTCCTATTTTAACGGAGCATCTGCTATAACATGGATCGCAAGTAAATGTTCTGCAGTATCTGCAATGCTCAGTTCATAGGTGAATTTTCCCTGTCCCAGCGGCACTTCGTAAGTATAGTCCACAGGAATAAATTCGTATTGCACATTATTTATATGGAGGGTGATATGGGCTTCCCGGTAAGCAATATCAAACCGGTAATATTCTGTTTCGCCACCCGGATTCACATCCCCGTAGTTATGTTCACCGCCGGAGGTATCCACATTTACATTTTTATACACCACGCCGGACTTATTCCGTATCCTGATGTCGGTAGGGCCGTCCGGACTCTTTTTACATGAAAAAAGAAAAAGGAGGACAAATATTCCGGTACCAACAAATAAAAGTTTTCTGTTCATAATATTATATTTTGGTTATAGTTTCTGCCGGCAACCATCCTTTACTGCCATCATCGAGCCGGATCTCTGTCCAGTTATCCTGTGACTCCACAATTGTCACCTTAGTTCCCTCATGAATAACAAACAAGTCGGTACCGTTGCTGTCCGGAGAGCTCTTCACCGTAACAGCAGGCTGCATCACGATGGCATGGTCATGGGCAGTCAAAATTTTACGACTCTGCCATGCGAAAAAAAATGACAATACAGAAAAGAACAAAATAATAATTCCCAATGTAAACCCTGTCTTTCTCCAAATGAATCGTTTGCTAAAGACAAAAAAAGACAGGAATAACAATCCTAAAATAAAAGAAATAATACTAAAACGAGCCCATCCGTCCGAAGACATTCGCTCCAGGAACCAGTGATACCATTCCACCACGAAAAACCGGGGCAAGGTCTCAATTTTATCCGAGACATAAGTACGTGCCAGCTCAAGGTTATATTTTATATCTTCATTCCCCGGATCCAGTTGCAGCGCTCTTTCATAATTCAGGATTGCCATAGGGATGTTATGCTGCTTAAAATAAGCATTGCCCAGGTTGTAATACAGCTCGGGAGCCACCAGGCCGGTATCAATCACCTGTTGGTATAATTCTGCTGCCTGTTCATACATCTGATTGGTATAGAAAAGATTGGCACGGATAATCAGGCTGTCAGGATCTGTCGCCTGAAGACGTAATGCTGACAACAAAAACAGGAAAACCAGAAAGACTCTGTTTCTATTTTTTTTATATATTGTTTTCATGACCATTACCCTTTATTATAATTTCTCTTCCAGTTCACTAATTACCGAGACCGCTTCTTCATACAATTTATCCATAGGTCCTGTCGAACTTTCAGGTGCATACCTTGCAAACTCACACTGGTCTATTACCCGTATTAGTTTTTCGATAGTATCCTTTTCTACATTTTGTTTTTTGAGCGTTTCGGCAGCTGTTTCCCGCGTCAGGTCGGAAAGAGGCAAAGAGAGCTTGTCACTGAGATATCCCCAAACAGCTTTCAGCACTTCTTCATAAAATCCCGACTGATTCTCTTTCTTTAAGAACTGACCGGCCGTTTTCAGGCGTTTGCGTGCCATTTTGTTGGCCTTACGGTTCCTGACACGTTGAATATCCCCTTTGGACTTCAAATACCTGTTACGTATAATAATTGTTAACAGGAAAAAAAACAGCGATAAAATATAAACAAGATAAAATTTCCAGGTACCGAACAACGTGTAGCCGGCAGGTTTAAGTTTTATGGGTTTGCTATAAATATACCGTATATCTTTACCCAGGTACTTCAAGGCTTCCTGTCCACCGCCGGCAATCACCTGTCCTGTTTCTGTCTGATCCCCTTTGAGAACATTCAGTGTAAAAGCAGGGGTTTTCAGAATCTTATAGGCTTTGGAAGAAGGATCAAAATAAGAAAATTCCACAGAGGGGATTCTGTATTTCCCGGCATGCCTCGGGATCATAAGAAATTCAAATTGTTTGTAACCGGTTTCACCATGAACCGTATTATTGATGCGGGTGGTGATCTTCGGGTCATAGGTTTCAAAATCGGGGGGAAACTCCACTTTCGGGGGTTCGATTAGTTTGAGGTTTCCGTTTCCCGATATCTTCACCTTCAGTGTTACCGCATCATTTGCCTTCAGGGTAGTTTTATCCACCGATGCATCCAGTCCAAATGTACCTACAGCGCCCTTAAACCCGGGGGGTGCCCCGGCAGGAAGAGGATCTACATGGATGGTTACCCTGTTACTGAGAATAGTTTTTCGTACAGTCCGGTAATTTCCGAAGAAATCATCAAAAAAAGGATCGGAAGAAATGTGGACGCGTTCCCGGACCAGGCAAACGACCTTTGCAGGATCAATTTTGATGTCCCCCGTTGTCTGCGGAAAAAGCAAATACCTCTGTATCACCCCTGTACCATACGCCACCCCGTTGATATATTCCCTTTGCAAAGATCGCAGTTCAGGAGTAGGTATCTCCTGTTTGAGGAATCCGTTGAATTCGGGTATATCCACTTCTTCGAGCCCAGTCAGATTAACGCGTGAGTAAATTTTCACCGTTACCACAACAGCCTCGCCCTGATAAACCCGTGTCTTATCAACCAGCACTTTTACGAACAGACCGGAATTAGAAGAAGTTGTCGTTATTTTGGACTGTGAAGAACCTGCAGCAGGTGCATTTCCCTGTGTAGCCGGGGAAGCAGCCCCCTTTACCACGGTAATTTTCAGTGCATTGGACTCAATAACCTGACCTTTGATTTTAAGTTTTGCCGGAGCAATGGTAAACGTACCCACTGTCTTGGGCTGGAGGATATAAGTATATGTATAACTGATATGGCTGCTTATCTTACCATTGATGATCTCCGTACTCTGACTGTAAGATGTACTGGGGCCCATCAGAATATCAAAATTGCTGAAATCGGGAGGGATAAACTTACCACTCCGGGTATTTATCTCAAAGACTACCCTGAACTGCCGGCCCAGCGTAACCGTCTCAGGTGCCGAAGCGCTGATATGGTATTTATCTTCCGCCGCACTGGTCAACGCTCCCAACATCCAGACAATCATTATGATTCCTTTCTTTATCATATGGTCAAAATTAATACTTTTACCAGTTAATCACCGTTTTCACCCTTTGCCGTTTCGCCCTGGCTCTCTTCACTTTTTCCTGAACTTTCTTTTCATCCTCTGCCAAAGCCTGTAAAAGCCGTTCCGCATCTTTTTTAGATATCTTTCCGGGTTGTGGCTTTTGCTCCTGTTGCCGGTTTTTATCCTGCTGATTTTGTTGTTGCTG
>DRPN01000044.1 GCA_011374625.1 Bacteroidota bacterium | reverse complement strand
TGATGCCATTCAGCAGATCGTAGAAATGGAATCCATCGACCTGGTGTTAATGGCCATTGTGGGTTTTAAAGGCTTGAACCCGACAATTAATGCGTTAAACAACCGGAAACCTTTGGCTATGGCCAACAAGGAAAGCCTGGTGATTGCCGGTGATATTGTTGCTTCAACAGCATTAAAAACAGGAACACCCATAATTCCCATCGATTCGGAACATTCAGCTATATTTCAATGCCTCATGGGCGAGCTGAACAACCCGGTGGAAAAAGTGATGCTTACTGCTTCGGGCGGACCTTTCAGAGGATATACAAAAGAGGCATTAACAAAAGTGACTGCCAAAGAGTCGCTGGCGCATCCCAACTGGAAGATGGGAGATAAAGTAAGTGTCGATTCGGCCACTCTGATCAATAAAGGCCTCGAGGCCATAGAAGCTAAATGGCTGTTCGGCCTGCAGCCTTCGCAGATAGAGGTAATCATACATCCACAGTCCATTGTTCATTCCCTGGTGTATTTTACTGACTCATCGGTCAAAGCGCAGTTAAGCATTCCGGATATGCGGCTGCCCATACAATTTGCTTTAAGCTACCCCAACAGGCTGGGCAATAATCTTCCCTCGCTGGATTTATTACAGATAAGCGCTCTTACTTTCGAACAGCCTGATATCGAAATTTTTCGTAATCTTGCACTCGCTTTTGAGGCGATGAAAAAAGGGGGTAACACACCCTGCATCTTAAATGCAGCAAACGAAACAGCCGTTGATGCATTTTTGCACGACCGCATAGGATTTGTAAATATTCCGGAGGTTATTGAAAAATGCATAGAACAAATACCCTTTATTGAAAAATCCGGGATGGAGGATTATGTGGAAACGGATAACATCACCCGGATAAAAGCAAACGAATTTATCAAAACGATCAGATAATACAGCATGGACATAGTTATCAAAATATTACAGCTTATTTTAAGCTTATCCATATTGGTCATAGTACACGAGTTTGGCCATTTTATTGCAGCTAAGGCTTTTAAAACACGGGTAGAAAAATTTTATCTCTTTTTCAATCCGTGGTTTTCCATTTTTAAATTCAATTACAAAGGAACAGAGTACGGCCTGGGATGGCTGCCTTTGGGCGGGTATGTAAAAATTGCCGGTATGATTGATGAGTCGATGGATAAAGAACAGATGAAAAAGCCACCACAACCCTGGGAGTTCAGATCGAAACCGGCCTGGCAACGCCTCATCATTATGTTGGGTGGTGTATTTATGAATGTGGTTCTGGCTATTGTTATTTACATAGGCATTCTGTCGTATTACGGGGAAGAATACCTGCCTACTTCGGAAGCAAATAAATATGGGATCAGTGTGGATAGCCTGGCACAGGAAATGGGGTTTCACAATGGAGATAAGATTATCTCTATAGACGGGGAATATGTGGAAGATTTTCAGAAAATCCCGATGAACATCATCCTGAACGAAGCCAAATCAGCACAGGTAATTCGTAACGGGCAAACGATCGATATTGTATTTCCCGAAGGAAGCCTTTACAAACTGGTACAACATAAATCCCCGGTATTTATTTCTGTACGTTTACCATTTATCGCCCGCTCATTTACCAAAGAATCGGCGGCCAAAGAAGCCGGTATGCAAGCCGGTGATACTATTATTGCCATCAACGGCGTGGAAAAAAGATTTTTTGGCGAATTCCGCGAAGAAGTACAAAAACATAAAAATCAGGATGTAGTTATAACCGTAAAGAGGGAAAATGAACTGATCGAGCTTCCTATACATCTGGACGAAAATGGTCTGCTGGGTGTTTACCCGAAAAACGACCTGAATGAATTCTTTACGCTGAATAAAAAAGATTACAACGTAGTTCAGGCCATCCCTGCCGGATTTAACAGGACATGGGTGGGCATTGGTAACTATCTGAAACAATTGAAACTGCTGTTTTCGCCTGAGGTGAAAGCTTACGAAAGTGTTGGTGGATTTATTACCATCGGCAGCATTTTTCCTGCTCAATGGCACTGGGAGAGTTTCTGGCGGCTCACCGCTTTTCTTTCCATTATGCTGGCCATAATCAATGTGTTGCCCATTCCGGCGCTGGACGGTGGCCATGTGTTGTTCCTGTTGTACGAGATCATTGCCCGGCGTAAGCCCAGCGACAAGTTTCTGGAATATGCACAGATTGTCGGGATGATCATCCTGTTCAGCCTGCTGATTTTGGCTAACGGGAATGATATTATTAAACTGTTCAGAGGATAGTTATTATCCGCTTATTCTGCCACTTTTTCTTTCAATGATTTAAATCCATTGCCAAGGATTTCATTGGCGTTGATAACGGTTACAAAAGCATTGGGGTCAATACGGTTGATATAATCCTGTAACATCACCGTCTCGCGGCGGTTGACTACCGTTAAAAGCACTTCTCTCTCCTTTGTGCTGTACAAACCTTCACCTTTCAATAAAGTACCACCACGGTTCAGGTCGTGAATGATCTTATCTCTGATCTCCTGAATTTCATCCGATACGATCAGCAACACTTTATCATAATTCATTCCTTCCAGAATTGTATCGATTACTTTTCCGGTAATAAAAATAACGATGAGCGAATAAAGCGGGATTTTCCAATCCTGAAAGACGATCAGTCCGAGCAGTACTATTGTGGAATCCACAGCTATCATCAATTGCCCTACCGGCATGCGCGTATATTTACTGATCATCATGGCTACAATATCGGTACCGCCGGATGTGGCCCGCGATTTAAAGATTAAACCGAGGCCGACCCCCATAAACAACCCACCAAAAACTGATGATAAAAGAGCATCGCCTTCCACAAGGGGTTCGGATCCGTAAAAATAAGTCAACGAATCAACAAAAACCGCTGTAAGCACAAAACCCAATACCGTTTTTGCACCAAAACGCGGGCCCAGCACTTTTACACCTATGATCGTTAATGGGATATCAAAAACCAAGGCCATCAAACCAACCGGTGTGCCAAACAAATGGTGCAATACGATGGATATACCGTAAACACCCCCCGGTACTATTTTGTAAGGTGTTATGAACAACACAAATCCTGCTGCCAGTATGAATGATCCTACTACAATAAGGCTGTAGTTTTTTAAGCCCCTTTTACTAAACAATTTATCTTTCTGTAAGAATGCCATGATGGTATGTTATTTATAAGTCCGACAATCGAAAAAGTGCGCAAAAGTAAGAAGTTTAAAATACCGGCAATACTTTTTATGAAAATATTCATAATTAGTTAATTTTTACCGGCTTATACCGTGTTAAATCAGTGACTTAACACAATAAATTAAAGAAAGTCCGGAACCAGAATTTCCTATTAAAAGTCTAAGACTTTTAATTCTTCTCTGGTTTAAGTTGAAACTTAAAGGAGTGAAAGAAACTTTATGGACATATTTTTTATTGGGCTGATGCTGTCTAAAATAATGACAGCAGGATCATGGCTAATATGAAAGCAGGAATTAAGCTAAATAAGGCTATTTCCATAGATTTATTCAGTGTTTTCATGGCATATGTATTTAGTGAATACTTAGTAATACAAAAGTGGCAGATCTTTTCATGGAATTTTTAATCGTTTTCCGTAGTATTTAAAAATAGCAGAATCCAGCCAGTAGCCGAAATAAATATTTTCTTATTTATTATCAGGTTTTGAAAAAGAAAAAAGTAACTTTTAAAGATCAACCGCCAAGAAATTAGTATTTTCCCTGCAGTAAAATTAGTGACCTATGAAAATGTTTTTAAGCTTATTGTTTGCTCTGTTTGCTGCTGGATTATCCACATATGCCCAGGAAAACCCTTCCACACAACAGAACAAGATATTCTGGAAGCTTTCCGGAGATCATGCCATTGTGTGGGATCTTACAAACAAAACAAAACTGCCACACAGTGACAATATGGAAATGGACGGGAAACGTGTGGCTGCCATCATCACTTACCAGGTAGATGAAAACAGGAAACTGATTATTGAGCGGGAGATTATCTATCCTCAATTGCGCATTTTCAGTGAATCGTCAGCCAACTACTGGCGGAAATACCGGGCTTACCTGAAAGACACTTATACGGATGATTTTCTGCCGGTGATCACACTGGAGAAACGGACGTTTGAACCCGGTCCGCTTGATTCGGTACGGATTGACGGTATGCTGCATTTCTACCACAGCAACAGTCAGGGGTTGAAAGTAGTGCGGACACTGCTTCCTTCGATGAATTACCGTTTGTTTACCGAAATATGGAAGATAACCAACACCACCGATTCGGCCAAAACACTGACCATAGGAAAGACAGAATTTATTCAGGAACAGGAAGGGCAAAACGGCCATTTCACACGGAAAGTTTATGCTGACGTCCGCGGCGGGGTCACCATCCTGCCCGGGCAGACTTTTACCTTTGCTGTATACTTTACGGCACAACTGGACAACGAGCCGCTGGTTGAACCGCCATTTTCTGAGGCTGTGTTGAGCGAAAGGGATTTGTTTCTCGACACCATCCGGCAAAATTTGATTCTGGAAACGCCTGATCCGGTACTGAACCATCTTTTTGAATTTTCAAAAATCCGGGCTTCCGAAAGTATTTACGATACCAAAATGGGACTGATGCATTCGCCGGGAGGCGGCAGGTATTATACCGGTGTGTGGGCTAACGATCAATGCGAATATGCATCACCTTTTTTTCCCTACCTTGGTTATAAGACCGGAAATACCGCAGCTTATAATTCCTATATGCAATTTCTGAAAAATATTCCTGAAGGGGATGGCCATTTCTGGTCGTCGTACGAAATGGAAGGGACGCTGACATGTTGTGGTATGGATCGTGGTGATGCTGCCATGATCGCTTTCGGCGCCAGCCATTTTGCTTTAGCCGAAGGAAACAAAGAAAAAGCGGAAGAACTCTGGCCGTTGATCACCTGGTCGCTGGACTACTGCGACCGCCGGAAAAATGAAGCCGGTGTCATCAACTCTGATTCAGATGAAATGGAAGGCCGTGTGGCTACGGGAGGTGCTAACCTGGCTACCTCATCGCTGTATTACGGAGCCCTGCGACAGTCGGCCTTGCTGGCCAAGGCTTTGGGGAAACCCGGCTCACTAATAAAAAAATATGAAAAGCAGGCTGAAGAGTTGGCCGCGAGCATAGAAGATTATTTTGGGGCTGAAATAGAAGGACTGGAAACATATCAGTATTTCAAAGATTATCCGTACCTGCGTCATTGGATATGTCTGCCGCTGGTGGTTGGCATTGACAACCGGAAAGAGGGAACGCTGGACGCTTTGTTCAGCAAACTGTGGACTAACAATGGCGTGAGGGTAGAATACAACCCGGATATGGAAGAACCCAACTTATTCTGGGATCGTGGTACATTGTATGCTTTCAGGGGAGCGTTCAAAGCAGGAGCTGCCAACAGGGCACTGGAAAAACTACATGCTTATTCGAAGACACGGTTGCTTGGTTTTCATGTTCCTTATGTGGTGGAGGCCTGGCCTGAAGGTAATATGGCGCATCTCTCGGCTGAAAGTGCCCTTTATTGCCGGATTTTTATCGAAGGACTGCTGGGAATTGTTCCTACCGGTTTCCATAGTTTCGACCTGACACCTAACATCCCCGATAGCTGGGATTATGTTAACCTGAAACATATCCGGGCGTTTGGGACTGATTTCGATATCATGATCGATAGGGAGAAGGAACAATTATATATTCGTGTAATTGAGGCTGGAAAAACTATTTTAAAGAAAAAGATCAACAACGGAGAATCTACTCACGTGAGTCTTTCAAAATAAAACGGAAATAACAATGTTCTTTACCAGAAAATTTTCTGGTTATGGACTATTTTATATCTTTGACCAAACAGTCAATACGATGAATGCCAAAGAAAAATTATTATCCGAGGCCGCAAAACTTTTTGCTTCTAAAGGTTTTTCCGAAACCGGAACCGATGAAATTGTTCGCAACAGTGGCGTTGCTAAGGGGTTGTTGTTTTATCATTATAAAAGCAAAGAGGGCTTGTTACAAGCGGTGCTTGAAAGGGCGTGGGAAGTGATTAGAAATAGTTGCGAGGTTGACATTGAAGATAAATCCCCACATCGTACGCTCAGAACTTTGATCAAACAAATGACCCGCTCACTGGAGAAAGATCATGACTACCGGAAATTGTATATGGCTGTTTTGTTAAACAAAAGTCTGACTCATAAACTTGATGTTGCATTAAAAAATCCTTCGGAAGCTTATTATGAAACTATCATACAACTATTCCGGAAGATAGGTAAGAAAAACCCACAACGATGGGCACTTTCATTCGATATTCATTTTAAAGGTGTTTCGTATGGTTATATGACCGAACCTAAAACGTTTCCACTGGATGATACCCGGCAGATGATGGTGGATATGTTTACGCGTTAAGATACTGTTTCTACCTCACCACCGGTGCACCCAGCGCTTCCAATTCTTTTTCAATTTTCGGGATTTTCTCTTCTGTAATCACCTGCAATCCTGCATTTAAAACATCCAGTTCCTTCCGGGCAATACCCAAACTTTGTTCATGCGTAGGTGTGGGACCATAAGTGGAATTCTGTACCCCTTCAGCAGCAACGCTTACTCTCGATTTAACGGTCGGGTTGTTTTTCTCGCCGATTTCGTTTTTAGACGGATTGCCGTTCAATTTTTCCATCAGCGTCATTAGCTCCTGCTTCATATCGTGCAGTTTTTGGTCGGGTTCACCCGGTGGAATTTCTGTCCGTTGCAGAGCCTTTTGCATGGCTTTCACTTTTGTGAAGGCGTTGTTCAGCTCGAGCGAGGTGGCTGAGATTTCTCCCTGAATTTGCCTGATTTCTTTCCAGAAAACCACCACTTCCTCCGGCGAAGCCCCTTTTAATACTCCTTTCTGCAATTGTTTTACACGGAAACTGATTGTATCACTCAGTGTTGTGACAACTCCGTCAATTTCTTTTGAGAGCATCACTTTGTATGTTCCCGGCACTACCATGGCCGGTAA
Source organism: Bacteroidota bacterium (assembly GCA_011374625.1). Classification (GTDB taxonomy): domain Bacteria; phylum Bacteroidota; class Bacteroidia; order Bacteroidales; family VadinHA17; genus DRPN01. The sequence continues at coordinate 1,620 of DRPN01000044.1, read as the reverse complement.
ACTCCAGCCGTAGCTGTTGTTTCTTCTTGCGTCAATGGCAATGGATGAAGGATAGGTAAGTTCCCAGGACACCCGGTGAAATCCTTTAGTAACAGGGGCGCTTATCTTCCGCACCGTATTCCCATTTTCATCAAATACGGTCAGCCACACTTTGGGAGGTTCCTGCCGCAGTTCCATCTCCACCGAATCCCAACCCGGAAAAGTTACTGCTTTATTTTCTTTGATTTGTTTTTTCTCCTTTTCCTGTCTGATTTGTCGTTTGGTTTTGTACCCATCTTTCAGGTAATAGGTAAACACAGCCCCAAACGGTGGGTTGGGTGCCAGAAAATCAGCTCCGCCCAGCTTGCCTTTGCCGATCTGCGGTATATACCACCATGCATCTCTGACAGAAAATAATGATGCTTCCTGTTTTAATTTTTCTTCAGTAATTTCACGTAAAGGACTGTAATCATCCAACACATAAAAACTTCGTCCGAATGAGGCGCCTACCAGATCGTTTTCTCTCCGCTGGATAGCCAGGTCGCGGAACGGGATGGTGGGTATGCTGCCGGTGAATTTAATCCAGTTCTTTCCTCCGTCCACGGTAAAATAGATCCCGAATTCGGTGCCGAGAAACAGCAGTTCCGGTTTTACATGATCCTGTACCAGCCGCCATACAATCGTTTTATCGGGCAGATTGCTGCGGATAGATTTCCAGTTTTTACCCTTGTCTGTACTTTTGAACAGATAAGGCGTCAAGTCGCCATATTTGTGGTTATCGAGTGCCACATAAACGGTATTGGCATCGAACAAATCGGCTTTGATATCGTTCACAAAAGATGTGGCAGGCACTCCCGGTAGGTGGCTTACTTCTATCTTTTTCCAGTTTTTTCCTCCGTCTTCCGTCATATTGATAAATCCGTCATCGGTACCGGTATAAATCAGTCCTTCCTGCAAAGGTGATTCGGCCAGCGAGGTGATTGTGTTGTAATTCGACATAGCGTTCACATCCCAGGCAGCATCCCAGCTCCATGTTTTATCCATAATAGGTAATGACAATCGTTCCTGGTTTCTGGTAAGGTCTCCTGATATAGCCGTCCAACTGTCGCCCCGGTCATCGGAGCGCCATACCCTTTGCGAAGCGTAATAAATACGTGCAGGATCATGCGGACTGACCAATATCGGTGCGTCCCAGTTATACCGTTCGTAGGGTTCACCTTCACCTGGCTGTGGCTGGATGAATACCCGCTCTCCGGTGGTCATATCTATTCTTGTAAGGTTGCCTTCCTGCGATTCAGCATAAATAATGTCGGGATTTCCGGGTTCCGTAGCAGGTTGGTGTCCATCGGCACCCAGCACAATATCCCAGTCGTCTGAAGTGATACCATAATATTTTAACGTACGCGACAAGCCGCCCTGTGTACCGTTATCCTGTGTACCGCCATAAATATGATAAATTGGTTCGGCATCGTCCAGGGCTAGTTTATAAAACTGCGTGATGGGCAGGTTTTCAGTGAATCGCCAGCTTTCGGCCAGATCGAAACTTTCGTAAAGACCACCGTCGGTACCTACCAGCAGGTAATCGGGGTCATCGTTGCGGAAGACTATCACATGATTGTCCGAATGTTTAAATTGTTCTTT
>DRPN01000022.1 GCA_011374625.1 Bacteroidota bacterium | reverse complement strand
TTTCATACAAAGCTTCTTAAGAATGGATTTTCGGTGCGTATTGACCGTATTTGCACTTATATACAGTTGTTTGGCAATTTCTTTACTTGTCTTTCCCTGGCACATCAGCCGGGCTACCTGCTTTTCCCGTTCGGTAAGGGGGGTATGGTCAAAGTTTAAAGAAGTCTGATTTCTTTCTTTATACCGTTCTATGGCTTCCTTGAATTCTTTGATATCCACCGGCTTTAGCAGATAATCAAAAGCCCTTTCCCGGATAGCATTGATCGCATACTGGCTGTATGCCGTAACAAATATAAATGTCGGAAAGAGGTTATTACTTCTGACCGCTTCCAGTACTTCAAAGCCATTCTTCCCGGGCATCTCCACATCCAGAAAAACAAGATCGGGTTTTTTTTGTATGATCGACAGAATGGCTGTGTCTGCATCCCGCTCATATCCGATAAAGTTCAACTCCCGAAACTTTTTAATAATATCCTGCAGTCTAAGACAGGCCTCCTTTTCATCGTCTACAACAAAACAGGTAATTGTTTCCATTTCCAGAATGCTTTCTTTCCAGGCATAAAGTTAATTTAAAATATCTTATGATGTAATTCTTTTGGATTCTGTAGTCTCCAGTTTACAGTCCTTGCAGGTTTCTGAACGGGAATATCTATTTTTTCCTAATATATACCGTTGCAACCGTACCTCCTGTTTCACTATCACTCAGGTCATAATGTATTCGAATGTTTTCCAGTTTGTAAAATAACTCAATAATCTCATCCAGGATTTTCAGTCCCTTTCCGGTACTTAAAGCCGGGTGTTCCTTTGCCTGTTTTCGTCCTACCCCGTTATCAGCTATCTTTATTATAATTGTTTTTTTCTTTTCCCATACTTCAATATCAATCTCACCTTTTTCTTTAAGCGGCCTGATACCGTGTTTCACTGCATTTTCTGCAAACGTATACACCAGCATCTTGGGTATTTTGATTTTTTTGGTAAGGATTTCCTTTGAAATGCGAATATTGAAAGCAAATTTATTTTCCATCCGGAACTGCTGTATAGCCAGGTAATTTCTCACATATTCCAGCTCGTCATGCAAAGTGGTTGAAACATTATCAGAAGAACTGATGGTCGACTGCAACATCCGGGCATATCGGGTAAACACTTCATTTGCCCGCTCTGATTCTTTTCTGCTGAACAACGAACCGATGGTATTCACCATATTCAGTGTGAAATGTGGGTCAATCTGATTTTTGACCGCTTTAATCTGCAGTTCGACCAGCCGTTTTTCCTGATCATACCTGTTTTTAATCAGGGCATGTTGCATTCTTGCAATAATGAAAACAAGTAACCAGAGAGATAAAAATATCAACGGATATACTAACCACCGCAATAAGTACAGAAAATTGCGTGAATACGATATTATATAATTATCCGGGGTCGTACAAAGAAAAAGCCTGGGTGGTGTGGTCTTACTTTTCACCACAGAAAACCATGCCGGACCTGTTGATAAAGGGATGTCAATCTCTGCAGGATCTTTAAATCCGGTCCGGTAAATGACCCATCGTCTTTTTATTTTGTTCCGGACAATATATTCTTTTATTCCATCACCATCAACATCCAACAGGGTTACCGGAAAAGCATAGGGCAGGTTTATCTTTTTTGTCATATGCAGGGATGTATCCAGTTGCCAGACTTCAGACCCCAATAGATACAGCTCCCTGTAATTCCGGTACGGGTCTGAAAATAAGAAAATCTTTTCCTGTCCGGTAACATGAATATATTTTTTCTTGATAAGATCCCCTACAGGGGTATATAATGCAATAAAAGAAGAATCATGAACCCCGTTTTGCTTGTAGAGAAGGGCTAACGAAGCTGTGTTTGCGTATTGGAAGGGAACCACATCAATTTCAGAGGAATACCTGCCAACAGGGACAGGATCGAACAGATAGGAAAGATCGTTATCATAAACCATCAGCCAGGCAATGCTATCGGTATAAGGGTAATCCGGCTCGGTACAATTGCCCCAGGCAGGAAAACTACCTGTAAATTCAGGCAAACCGTCTTGATCCCAGTCATACAGGTTCAGGTTCCATAATATTCCCCATCCACTTTTAGATGAAAATATAAGGGAATCATTTCTTATATCATAAGCTATCACTTTCCGGTTGGTATAAGCAAAGCCTGAGTATATAAATACAACCAGTTCCTGAAAACCGTCACCAGTCAGGTCAGTCATCAGCAAATCACTGATGTTTAACTCATTATTTCCATGATACAGGCTAAAACAAGAAAGGAACTTCCGGTTTATAAGAACCTCCTTATTAAACGGAACTACTCCGTTAAGAAAAACCGAATCATGGGCGTAAGTGATGAGATAAACCTCTTTCAAGTGATCATGATTATAGTCTCCGGATACCGAACTTTTGTATTGTGGTATATATCCTGAAGTAATCCATTCGTAAAGAAATTTGCCGTTTTCTTCTACAAAAATACTTGGAACATTCTTTAATTTTGTATATGCCCTGATCACTATTTTTTCGCTATTCCCGTCATCATTCAGATCGTCATAAAAACTTTTTTCTCCCACCGTATTTTCTTCGGCAATTTCAACCGAAGTTTTATATTTTTTCGGTATCGGAATAAAAAATAGTATAGGAATGGTCAGAATTATTGCAATCACCCACTTGTTAACCAAATATTTTAAGGTGTTTGCTTTTTTGAAAGGATGTTCCATGTGTTATATTATTAGATTCGGGAGCAAACCTTTAACCAAAAATACAGATAATATGCTATCATTGTTCAATTATTTGTTTTATTACTTTACAATGTCTGCGATTTCTACATAAATCATACCTCCCCTACAAACCACAAAACAGATATCCGGGACTGATCTTCATTATAATACTCTCCCTGAACTCGCACCCTGCACGACACAATTCAGCGAGCATTCTTATGGGTACAGACCTGACATGAGCGCTTACAAGGCTATCGGGCAATGCAGGATTAACTGCATGAAAAATAGCTGGGTAATTGATCTTGATATCAAAGGTTTTTTCGACAACATCGATCATGAATTGCTGCTTAAAGCTGTTCGGTACTTTACAGACAAGAAACATATCTTGCTGTATGTTGAAAGATGGCTTCAAGTCCCCGTGCAATAAAACCGATGGAACGATGAAAGTCAATAAAGGGAAAGGAATTCCGCAAGGAGGAGTGATAAGCCCGTTATTGGCAAACATCTTTCTGCACATTGTATTCGATAAGTGGATGGAGAAACACTATCCGGAGACGGAGTTTGAGCGGTATGCGGATGATATAATCGTCCACTGCAAAAACATCAAAGCCGCCCTACGGATGTTGGAGGCCATCAAAAAGCGATTTAGCTCATGTAAGTTGGCATTAAACCAAAAGAAAAGCAAAATTGTATATTGTCGGAGAAATCAGAAACGGCAACCACCGTTTAAGCCCAGATATCAGAAGTTTGATTTTTGGGGTTTTACGTTCAAGCCCCGAATAGAAAAGAAGGAAGGGAGGTTTAGATTAACTTGGAAACCCACGTCCTAGGAGCGTGGTAATGTACAATCGGCTATGCCAAAAATAAGAAATAATTTGGTAACTTTGGAGTATGGCCAGGTACAGGAAACAATCGCATGTAGTATATCATTGTAATTACCATATAGTATGGGTTTCGAAATACAGGTTTCGGATAATGGAAGGAGTGGTGAAAGAATTGTTGGAACAAGATGTATGTCTAATCAGTGAATGGAAGAATGTACAGATAGAGGAGATGAATATACAAAAAGATCATATCCACTTGGTAGTATCTATTCCTCCAAAATTATTCATATCGGCCTGTATGGGGATCTTGAAAGGGAAAACAGCAATGAAACTATTCAAGAGTTATCCGCAATTGAAGAAGAAGCCATACTGGGGGAATCACTTTTGGGCGCCAGGATATTTTGTAAATACAATAGGTATGGATGAAGAACTGATTAAGCGGTATGTGAAATACCAGGAAGAAGAGGAAAAGAAACAAGAGAATCAAAATAGGGATTATCACCTCTTTTAGAGGCAATAAAAAACTAAATCCACGTCCTTTGGGCGTGGTGGTTTAATCTGTGAGACAATAGACAAAAAAGAAAAGCAAAAAAACAGAAAAATGAAAAACCTTGTGAAAAAAATCATGTTTGTCAATAACATATTCTTTATTACTCACCATGCATTACCTGATCTGCAACTTCTTATGCGTTCTTTTCTTAAAAGGCAGTATATTTGCGTTGTATCGACAGGTTTTGTATTGCTTGTTCTTTTTTCTATTGCCGGATGTACAGCAGATAAAAACCCATCCCGAAGAATTTACATTAACCTGGACAGCGACTGGTATTTTTTGAGAAAAGATGTGCCGGAAGCCAAAAATCCAGGTTATGATAACAGGAACTGGAGATTGTTGAACCTTCCGCATGATTGGTCCATCGAGGGAAAATATGACCGGCACAATACTCCCCAGAATGCCTGGCTGCCCATTGGTGTCGGTTGGTACAGAAAAGAAATCAACATTAATAAAGCATGGCTGCAAAAAAATATTTTTATTCATTTTGACGGGGTCTATATGAACAGTACGGTATATGTAAATGGAAAGAAAGCCGGTAACAGACCCTACGGTTTTATCAGTTTTCAGTATGATATTACAGACTTTGTAAAGCCCGGGAAAAACATTGTTGCCGTAAAAGTGGATGATACTCCTCCTCCTACAGCCCGTTTTTATCATGGGGGTGGGATTTACGGTCATGTTAAGTTAATGATTTTACCCCGTCTGCAAATAAACCCTCTGGGAGGGGTTTTTGTATATACTGCGGAGGCAAACAAGGACAGAGCCACCCTGTATACGGTGACGGAAGTTATCAACCACACAGGGAAGGAATCTGTTATCCGGGTAAACCAAAAAATTCAAGACAGACAGGATAGCACAATAGCCGGCCATATCTCCCGGAAAATACACATTGCCCCCGGTGACACGGTTTCAATACCCATTCAGCTCCTGGTTAAAATGCCCCGGTTATGGTCTCCTGAAACACCTTACCTCTATCATCTGGTTACGGCTGTTATGCAGGATGGTCAGGTTACAGACCGCACCGTTAACAATTTCGGAATCCGTACTATCCGGTTCGATCCTCAGACCGGTTTCTGGCTGAATGATAAAAACATCAAGTTGCAAGGGGTGTGCGAACATCTTGAGATGTCCCCGTTTGGATTAGCTTTGCCCGACACCATGTGGAAAAGAAGGATCCTTTTATTAAAGAAAATGGGCTGCAATGCTATACGGACAGCGCACAATCCGTTTCCTCCCGTCTTTTATGATCTTTGCGACCGTATGGGGATGATGGTGATGGATGAGGTTTTTGACGGCTGGCACCGGAAAGGCGCCAACGATTACGGAGGCCGTTTCTTTAAAGAATGGTGGAGGACAGATGTTGCCACATGGGTGAAACGTGACCGGAACCATCCATCGGTAATTCTTTGGAGCATCGGGAATGAGACCGGAAGACGGGATATCCATAATATCACGGGAGAGATTCATAAATATGATGTCGGGACCAGGCCTGTTACGGGAGGCAGTGTTTTTTACGGAGTAGATGTGTCAGGATTCAATGGTCCGGGAGGCAAACCGGGAGTGCTGGAACAATTTCATAAAGATCATCCGGACCGTCCTGTCGTGTTGACAGAAGTGCCCCACACTATTCAGACACGTGGCTTTTACCGTGTTCCTACCTGGTGGCGGGACCCGGGAAACCCCGTTCATGAGTTCAAACCCTATGGTACCAGTCAGATATTCTTCGATGGGCTGCCCCGTTACCGTTCTTCCTATGATAACTGCGGCGTTCGTATAAATGCACGAACCAGTTGGAAACGAACCCAAAATACGCCCTGGATATCGGGTGAGTTCCGCTGGACCGGATTCGAATGTCTGGGAGAAGCACAGTTTATGGGCGTGGAATTTCCCAAGAGAACATACAACAGCGGGGTTATTGACCTGGCCGGTTTTCCAAAAGACCTGTATTATTTTTATCAGAGCCAGTGGACAAAAAAACCGATGGTTCATATCCTGCCTCACTGGACCCATCCTGCGTTGAAAAATGGCACAGTCATTCCCGTTGTCGTCTATTCTAATTGCGAGGAGGTTGAACTGTTGCTGAACGGGACGAGTTTAGGAAGAAAAACCCCCGGAGAATTGTTGGATTATGTGTGGGATGTTCCCTACTATCCGGGTACATTAAAAGCTGTGGGATACATAACCGGTAAGGTAGTAGCTGCTGAGACCCTCTGCACAGCCGGACCGCCGGTAAAACTTACACTCAGCAATGATCATGGCCCCCTTGTTCCCGGGAAGAACGATCTTACTTCTGTTACCATATCTGTTGTGGATAAAAACGGGAATTTTGTTCCCTGGGTACAAAACCGGGTCGACTTCAGAATTGAAGGACCTGCCGAACTGATCGGTTTTGAAAACGGGAATCCAATAGATAGCACACGCAACAAGGATTCTTACCGCTATCTGTTTTATGGCCTGGCCAGAGGCTTTTTCCGGGATGTTGAAGGGAATGGCCCTGCGCGGATGACCGCCGCTGCCATCCTGGGAGATACTCTTTTTCAGGAAAAAACGCAGATTGCCATAGATGTATGTGATATCGGACTGATGAATCCGTTGGAAAATTCCCGATACAGTATCTATTTTACCACTAATGGCTCTGACCCCGTGAAAGGGAAAAATATATACACAAGACCCTTTGTAATAGATAAGACAACTATTGTAAAGGCAGAGGTTTATAAAGAGGATAAACCCTTTATGAAACTTGAAATGGTTTTTAAAAAAGGTCCGGAACATCGCTTTAAGGATCCCCGGTTGAAGGTGTCTTCATAGAATACCAGTTTATGAATGTATGTGGTTTATCACAATAATGTGTTTAAAAAAACCGGCAGCAGCCCCCAAAGCGGGCTAACCACAACGAATGTATTAATACAGCTTTTTCGAGCTTCCTAATGTGTATTCCTCTAAAAATAATATGTATTTTTATTCGCCTGGTTGAATTTTTCAATTCATTAAACTTGGGATAATTATAGCATGCCTCAATCTTTGGGGAAAAATTATGTACATATAACTTTCAGCACAAAATGCAGATTCCCATACATTGAGGATTCAGTAGGGGAAAATGAAAAATCAAGACTATAATCAGGTTGAAGAATTACTCAGTGATTATGGGGAAATTAGAAAATAATTTTTATATGGAAAAATTTTTTTCTTAGCCCAAAAATATCTATTTTTAGGATGAGAAATTAGCACGGGCATGGATAAATTGTATTTTCGGGATGCAAGGTTCTTTTATCTGAATTTACATAAAATAACAAGAGTAAGTTTCAAAATTGATTCGTTATGAAAAAGTCTGTTTATTTGGTCATTGCACTTATTCCGTTTCTGCTGTTAGGTTGCACAGAAAAGAAAACGCCCCCCAATATTATTTTTCTGCTTACAGATGACCAGCGATGGGATGCCATGGGATGTGCCGGGAATCCTTATATTCAAACCCCCAATATGGATAAGCTGGCTGAGGGAGGAGTTATGTTTAATAAAGCATATGTAACTACGCCGATATGTGCGATCAGCAGGGCGAGTATTTTAAGTGGTCAGTATGCCTATCGTCATGGGATAGATGATTTTGCCACACATTTTACGGATAGTGCCTATCGTTATACGTATCCTATGTTATTAAAAAAAGCCGGGTATAAGATAGGATTTATTGGCAAATACGGTGTGGGGAAAGGAAGGGATTTTCCTGTGAAAGAGTATGATTACTGGAAGTGCTTCCCGGGCCAGGGGTATTACTGGCATAAAGACAGTTTGGGCAGGGATATCCACCTGACAAAGATCATAGGGGCTCAGGCACTTGAATTTCTTGAGCAATATGGGGACAAAGGGCCATTTTGTCTGTCTGTAAGTTTTAAAGCTCCTCACTGTCAGGATGGGGATCCTCGTCAGTATCTTTATGATTCGTCCTATATTGATTTGTATAAAAATCAGTTATTTCCGATGTCCACGACGGCGGATTCATTATACTGGCACACGTTTCCTGAGTTTTTCCGTAAGAACAATGAAGGGAGGATACGTTGGAAGATTCGTTTTGATACGCCTGAAAAATACCAGAAGTCACTGGCCGGCTATTATCGTTTGATTTATGGTGTGGATGTGCAGATTGGTAAAATCAGAAAATATCTTAAGACACATCATCTCGAGAAAAATACCATTATCATGTTGATGGGGGACAACGGTTATTATCTTGGGGAACACGGACTGGCGGGAAAATGGTACGGGCATGAAGAGTCACTTCGGGTTCCTTTGATTATTTATGATCCGGCATTGCCGGGTAAAGCAAAGGGTGAAAGGCGTAATGATTATGTTCTGAATATAGATATTGCTCCTACCATTTTGGATTATGCCGGTGTGGATGTCCCGGCCTCCATGCAGGGGAAAAGTCTTCGGAGACTGGTTTACGGACAGGTTAAGGAGTGGAGGAAAGAATTTATGATTGAACACAGGTTTAAACATAAGACCATTCCGAGGTCTGAAGGGGTGGTCAGTAATGAGTGGAGATATGTTCATTTTATAGACCGTGATTCAACCTATGAATGGCTGTTTAACGTGAACAATGATCCGTATGAGATAAAT
>DRPN01000131.1 GCA_011374625.1 Bacteroidota bacterium | reverse complement strand
GGTTAGAATCTCATGAGATCCGATCATAAACAAGACCCAGAGCACAACGCTGGTGATAAGTGCAGAAGCTGCTTTATCAACTTTTATGGGATGTTCCAGGGCTATTGCGGTATAACCCAGTACAAACACCGCGACCATGGCCAAAAACATAAGTGAATATTTTAAGGTTTAGAAAAATAAAAAACGCTGCGAAAATACTTTCTTGAAATAAGTTTTCCAAATAATTCTTATTTTCCTTGTGGGGGAGGGATTTTCGTTTCTTTTTCTTTTTTTGCGAAGATTTTATTCCAGTAGCGCCGGAACAGTTCTCCCCACGAACTGAATTCTTCCCGGTAAAAAATACCTATACCGTTGGTATAAGGTGCCGTTTCATAAAGATATTTATCATTGGCCCGGGTGAAAGCCTTAACCCTGAGCTTTCCGTTCTTTGTTATTTTGACTTCCACCTGAAAGTCCCCGACAATGTTACTGCCCGATTGGGTATTCGTATTATTTTGTCCGCTGAAATCAATGTTGCTGTATATGGCTACACGATCATTGAGGAGCTGGGTGGATAAAGCTACCTCAACCTGATTGGAGGTGACCTGGTCGCCCGGATGATAAGAAAAACCTACATCAAAATCGTTGCTGATTTGTGAGAGCCAACTGCTCAACTGATTGGACAACACTTCGGTCGTAGTAACTCCCAACGCATTGGCCGAGGCAATATCTCCGGGCTGTCCGTATGCCGGATCAGGATAAAAATTGTTCAGGATTAACAGTGATAGAAATTGTTTGCTCATTTCCTCTTCCGTGCTGATGGCATTCTTGACTTTCGAACGAGTCTCTTCATCTACTGTAGGCAAGTCAATATTAAATCTTATCTGGGGTTTATTGAGTTTTCCTTTCAATATGATCTGGCATTCCACAGGAACTCTTTTCTTATAATTCTCATCATAAAATAACGGATAAAGAGAGGTTTTGACCGGATAGGTAGCCAGGATATTCAGATTGGCATCCAGAGGATTTCCGTTCCAGGTAATTTTTCCGCCTGATTCCAGACGAAACTTTTTCTGAATGATATTTTGCAGGGAAAACAGATACGTTCCTTTTTCCACCATGTATTCTCCCAACAGGTTAAAATCGCCGGTTTTTTTTACTTCCATGCGCAGGTTCCCATGCCCCTTGGCATACAGGTTCCCTCCCGTATTGGGATCAAACAGCATGGTTACTTCAGCATCCGGGGTTACTGCAAGATCGAGATTAAGGTCAATTCCTTTGGTCCGGATAGGATTTGGTCTTACAGATGTTTTTTGTTGCTGGATTGTTGTATCGGAAATGAAATTTATGAAATCGAATGCTGATATGGTTTTTCCTTGGTAAAGCGGTAGAGTAATACTTGTGTTAGGGCCGGTTTTGACTGATATATCCATCTGGATATCGGATAAAGGACCCTTTAGAGCTACCACCCCGGAACCATAAGCTGTCCCATAAAAGTAGTCATTGTCTTTTTGAGTAGTATGGATGAATAATATTTTGTTGGTTTCCAACGTCAAATCAATGGCCAGCCTCCGGAAGTTTTCAATGGAGAAGAAACCATTGCCTTTCACAATATTCCCATATTCATCATAAATATTGATATTGTTGAAAAGAAAACGGTTATGTTTAATAGGTATTTTGGAGGTAAAAGTGTATTTTGTTTTGAGATAATCAACGGTTAATGAAGTTTTTTGCAAGTTTAACTGTCCGTTGATATCCGGTTTGCCGACAGGGCCTTCCAAATGTGCTTCTCCCGAAACAATCCCGTTGACACCCGAGAATACGGCAGAGACAAATGATGAAAAGGTGGTCAGTTTGAGTTTGTCAAAATGAATGTCCCCGGAGATATGTTTTTCCGAAGGGGTGTAGGAACCTTTTGCCAGGATAGGATGAATGGTCCCGTAATCCGTTCTGAACAGTATGTTTATCCGTTTATTCAGCGTGTCCCAGGAGGAAACGATCTGTGCATCCCCCAACGGTTCCTGATTGATATTCAATCCCCGGACTCTCATGTCTGACAGAAATAAAGGAGTCTTGTACACATTGGAAAGATGTACATTCCCGTTTAGCAATCCTTCCAGTTGCAAAGCTTTTTTGTTTTTTGAGGTCAGATAGGAAAGGTTCATGTTTTGAAATGAAAAATTCAGGGTGTCAGCAGGATTATCACTGAGTTTTCCTGCCAGGGAAAGAAATCTCTCCCCGCTTACAAGTCCGAATCTATAGATTTGCAGAGAGGTAGTATCTATGTTTATACGTCCCTTTTCCAGATGCCACATGCGATTGTTCAGAAAAATGTCCGAAGAGTCGATATATAGTTCCATGCGGGGATGAAACGCTTTGTCCCTTTTAAAAATATGGGCAAGCAAACGGATACTGTTTTCTCTGGTTAATGTGTTGTTGCCTGTATTCCAGGATAGATAGGATTGTAAGGAATCTCCGGAAGCCATGATACTTGTCCGGAATCCGTCGAGATGGATCTTATGGATTATATCCAGAGAACTTCCTTGAATATCCAGCGTCAGACCGTTGTTGGTCAGGAGGTTGATCTCCAGAGAATCCATTGTGCCTGCATGAGAGACAAGTTTATCGGTATATGCTTCCAGCGAGAGCAGATGAATGTCCGGAGCAAACCGTCCGGTGACTCTTGAATTATGGGCAATGGAAAATTGTGGCGTAAAGAAATCGGTGAAGGGATCAATATTGTGGATATTTATATTTAAAACAAAATTATTGCTCGCCGGTTTTCCGGGGGCCCCCGGAGGGATGGCAGCCGGAATATATCTGGTGAGCAATGACTTTGCAGAAGAAGAAATATCCGAAAAGTTGTATTTTCCCTTCAGGGAGGCGTCAAGATATCCCGATTTTAATTCCAGAGAGCCTGAATCAGGCGTGTTGTAAGCAAATAATTTGATATTGTAAATATTTAAAACATTTTGTTTCCTTTGAAGACGGGCATCCAGTAGTTTTATATGGCCATTAAAATCCTGAAAATTATTTCCCTTAAAATTGGCCAGGATCAATCCCGAAAATAACAATGATGTGTCGGTAGATGTAATATGTAAAGGAAACAAGGCAGCCCGGGGGATATTCAGGGAGAAATCAAACTCAGGTAGTTTTTGTGTGAAATCAAACATCCCCAGAAAGTCCAGGGTAAGATTCGGGTCGTTAATCCGGATGCTGCCGTCATAGGCTTTTTCCGTGAAAGTCCCATCCAGTATCACGGAATGATACCTGTAATGATTAAATTCCACGCTGTCTATCATTCCTGATAATTTGGATCTGAAATTTCCCTTTGAAAAAAATTCCCCTTGCATATTGGTATGCAAAGTGATTTTACCCAACAATCTCTCCTTCGATAAAAATTTGCCCAGATCAAATTGATTGGCTCCGAGATAACCGCTAAAATGGATGGTCTTGCCGGTATCGGCAGAAAAAGAGATGTCGTCATCAAAGCTGCCCAGATCCGTTTCCAGCCGGCCATAGGATACAAAATCCGTGAAGAACCCTGTAAAATTTCCTTTGTATTTTATCTCTCCCAGATTATTAAAAATCTCCGGCAATGTTATTTTCTGTGTGGATCCCGGCCTGTAGATGTTTTGTAGGTCTTCAACGCAGGTCGTAAAGTCTCCTACATTAAAATAGATGTAACTGTTTCTTATATCGGGCAGACCGATAATATTCAGCGTCCCCGACAATCTTGTTTTTTCATGTACCCGTACATGAATGTTTTTGGCTGTGAGATTGGCCAGCGTTCCCCGTGCCTTCATGGAAAAACGAAAATCATTCCTGATAAACAGAGAATCCTGTGCAATCATGTTAATATCCCGGTAGCCGAAAACCGACGGAAGAAATTCAGCAGAAAGTTCCACTTTGTTAATGAAGTCCTTCATGTCGCTTTTATGCCGGAAGTCCATATGATAATACTTGGCAGAGAGTTTGGACCAGGGTGTGATGATCGCAATGTTGTCGAACCATAAATGCCGGGGAGTAATTTCAATGTCTGTGGATGCTTCGTTTACATGCCAGCCACTGATATCCGTGAATCCGGTTTTTCGGACCGATAACCTGGTTACTTTGTTAAAAATAGTAAGGTCGTCAACGATACCGTGAATATGGTAGAGTTTCAGATCGGTAAAATGAACCCCATATTTTTTTTTGGGAGGTGTGATCGTTAGCTGATAACGGGAATCTTTCAATACTGCATGCCGGAGTTTGAAATTTGCGGGATTTTTTGAAGGCTTAAAAAGAAAATTGTAGTTGTTTTCTCTGTCCGGTGGGGCAATCATCCGCATAAAAGCTCCCTCAGCCACAACATTTCTCAGAATGATATTTTTATCTTTTAGATTTGAAGGGTGAAGACTTGGTGTGATTATGATTTTTTTTATATAGATAAGCGTATCCCTCTGTTGATCCCGGATCAGAAAATCCTCAAAATAAATAGGACGAAATAATCCAACCTTCACTTTCGAATAACTAATCCCGGTGTGAAGACCTGCTTCCATACGGGCTACCAGCTTATTGGTTAGTCTGGTCTGAACATTCGGGATGTGTAACAGCCCGATAAGTAAAAGACCCCAGCCCAGGAGAGCCAGAATGAAAAGAATTATTATTTTTGCAAGCTTTTTGATAGCCCAGCTGATTTTATTAACTTTAACAGATTGAACAAAAATAGTGCAAATTTTATAGTAAAGAAAACAGAGGATGGATGTGACGATATTGGGAATCGAATCTTCCTGTGATGATACTTCGGCAGCCGTAATCAAAAACGGTCATTTGCTGTCTAATATTATGGCAGGGCAGGAGGTCCATGAAAAATACGGAGGCGTAGTTCCGGAACTGGCCTCCAGGGCACATCAACAGCATATCGTACCGGTGGTGGATACGGCGCTGAGAGAGGCAGAGGTGAAGATTCAGGACCTGAATGCAGTTGCTTTTACCGTGGGACCCGGACTGCTGGGGTCATTGCTTGTGGGGAGTTCCTTTGCCAAAGGGCTTGCACTGGCCCTGAATATTCAGCTTATAGCCGTAAATCACCTGATGGGGCATGTGCATGCTTTGTTCCTTCCTGAAGAAGAGGAGAAAAAACCTTCCCTGCCTTTCCTGTGCCTTTTGGTCTCCGGAGGCCATACCCAGTTAATGAAGGTAAATGCCCCTCTTTCCATGGATGTTCTCGGAAAAACCATTGATGATGCAGCAGGGGAAGCTTTTGACAAATGTGCGAAAATGATGAACCTCCCTTATCCGGGTGGACCGGTGATTGATGAGCTGGCAGCTGAAGGAGACCCCGAAAAATTTTCTTTTGCCATGCCAAAAGTGAACGGTCTGGATTATAGTTTTAGCGGACTGAAGACCTCATTCTTGTATTTCCTGCGTGACAGACTGAAGGAAGACCCGGATTTTATTCCGAAAAATATTCACGATCTGGCTGCTTCATTACAAAATACCATCATAAAAATATTGATGGAAAAACTGATCCGTACCGTAGAATTAACAGGCATCAAAGAAGTTGCCATTGCAGGAGGGGTGTCTGCCAATTCACAGCTGAAAAAGACTTTGCTTGAAACCGGGGAAAAACGGGGATGGAAGATCTATTTTCCCGTACAGCGTTTTACTACCGACAATGCAGCTATGATTACAATGACCGCATATTTTAAGTATCTGGCCGGAGAATTTGATACCCAGGATGTTATCCCGAAGGCAAGAATGATGTTGTAGTTTATTTACAATTTATTAACTTTACCAGTCTTAAATTATTTTTTTCATGGAGGATTTTATCAGGGAACAAACCAATAAAACACCTGGGATTATTTTCAGGGCAAATGGCAACCTGAAAATCAGCGGACGTTCGATTCACGAAAATCCGGAAGTGTTCTATGAGCCTATTGTTGAGTGGGTGGAGGAGTATGTTAAGCACCCTGAACCCAAAACGGTTATAGATGTATCCATTGAATATTTTAATAGCAGTTCGGCAAAATATGTGCTTTCCCTGCTGCAAACCCTTACAAAACTGTTGCAGGAAGAAAAAGAGCTGCTGATTAATTGGTTTTATGAAGAAGGTGATGATGATATTCTTGAGAGAGGCCAATACTATTTCTCCGTGCTGGGAGTCCCTTTCAATTTTATTGAGACCTATCCTTCCTGAAAGGTCTGAATACAGTTCTAAATTTAAATAAATATTTAAATACTTATTTAAATATTTATTTAAATATTTATATTTTAATCTGCCAAAAAGCGGACTAATCCGTCAGGGTATGGGCAGGGGAGGGATGAATTCCACGCCTCTGACGGCGAAAATATTATGTAACAACTCCATGATAATACCCCTTTTGCTTGCAGCGGAGAGATTCATTGTAGCAAACTGGTACATTCGTTAACTTGGCGGGTTGTTCCGCAGGCGGGAAGCCACAAATTTTATCTTTATAAATTGGGGCAGAAGTTTCTCTATCCAATATAGGAATTTGTTAGGGAATCCCGGGATGATAAAAGCTTTTCCCCTTAACATGCCCCTGAGGCATAAACGGGCTGTTTTTTCCGGGCTGAGCACCATGATTCTGCTGATCCGTCCCTGGTCTTTGATGCGTTTGATGACTTGCCGGTTGGTGATTATAGGGCCCGGGCAGGCTACGCTTATTCTTAAAGGTGTATTCAGGTATTCCATGCGAAGGGCTCGTGAGAAATAGTAGATAAATCCTTTAGAAGAGGCATACACGGCTTTATAAGGCATGGCGAAGAAGGATGCCAGGGATGAAATATTCAGGATCCTGGCATCCGGTTCTGCCGCAAGTTCTTCTATAAAATAGTGTATGAGTAAGACGACTGCTTTGATGTTAAGATCCAGTTGTTTGTCATAAAAAGCAGGGTCATGCGAGGTGAAAGATCCTACGCTGCCTATCCCTGCATTGTTGATGATCCTGTTCAGCACATAGTGATGATCGTGGACCCAGTGATAAATCCTTCCGGCCGCTTGCGGTTCGGTCAGATCAATTTCAAGATAGTCGGTTTTTATAACATAATTTTTCCTCAATGATAAAGCAAACGATTCCAATTTTTCACCGGGGAGCGCAAGGAGTAATAAGTTGAAGTGCCGTTTTGCACATTCCAGCGCAAAGGCTTTTCCAAGACCCTGTCCGGCACCTGTTATGAGCGTATACCTTTCGTCGTTCATGATCTGTTATCTAAAAAACGAACTGTTTTTTGTAAAGCTTCCCGAAAGGGTGTGTATTGATAGCCCAGTTCTCTTTGAGCTTTTTCGGATGAAAGTTTCCAGTCGAAGAAATATTTTTTTACCCATTCAGGGGTTATGAGCGGATGGAAATTGAAAATCCGGGCTCCTGCGGATATTCCCCATGATACCACCAGCATGACGGACAATGGAATGGGAAGTAGTAGGTTTTTTCGGCACGTAGACAAAGATATTTCCTGAAAAAAACGGCGATAAGACATATTCTCTCCTCCCAGGATATACCTTTCTCCGGCCATTCCTTTTTTCATGGCGAGTATTAATCCGTTGACCACGTCATCTACATACACATAATTTCCATATCGCTTTCCGGACCCCGGCATAAAGTGCCATTTCCCCTGTTTGTATTTCAGAATAATTCCCGTAACAGCATTGTTTTCACTTAAAGGGCCGGGGCCGAATACCCGGGAAGGGTTGGTAATAACAATATTTAGCCCTTTGTTAACATATTTTTGAATGATTTGTTCAGCCTGATATTTGGATTTGTCATAGGATGTAAAGAAGGGAATAGTAAGGGGAGTATCTTCTGTAGCCGGGATTTCTGATGACGGGCTTATAACCCCTGCCGTCGAGGTAAAGACTATTTTTTCCACACCGAGATCTTTGGCTGTCTTCAGAATGTTTTCCGTACCCCTGACATTGTATTCAAAGTAGATATTTTCATCCCGGGTCCAACCACGGGCATATCCGGCCAGATGGTATATGTGAGTACACCCTTCCATCGCTCGTTCTACAGAATCCGGATCCCGGATATCTCCCGTAAAAAAATGAACATTTGGTTCGGGAAACATTTCTTTTTTTGCAATATTTCGGGATAGTACATGTACCGTAGCCCCTGTATCTGACAGGAGACGTATCAGCCTTTGCCCGATAAAGCCTGTACCGCCCGTTACAAGATAACAGCACATGCATTCAGTATTTTCGGTGGTACGATGAAATGAAATATACCGTTACAGCGAATCATGTTTATTCTGTTTTAATAGCTGGATTCTCCTGTGTGCCCTGTATGAAAAATAATCGTTGGATAAAGCCAGCGTTAGATGACTCATAAAAGACAACCAGACAGAACCGGAATATATGGTCATGAGAACCAAGAATATCCCGAAGACCGCGGCTCCGGCTATCTCCCTTTTATCCTTATGCACATGAGCCAGTGTATAGACGATTATATTGATGAGTATGGTGCCTGTTATTCCGAATCGTCCCAGCAGAGGAAATACCAGCAGTCCACGGAAAAGAAATTCATAGCCTGACAGATAAAGAATCCAGGTAAAAATGTTAATCAGTTGTATTTTTTTTCCCCAGGGTATTGTTCGTATTTGCGGATAGTGGGCCAGTAAAGCGGGTGTTCCGGCGTAACGGGCCATAAAGGTTATGAGTGCGAGCCAAAAAAGCAGGGCCGGGATTACCCATCCCCGGCCGGGAAGCACAAGCCCGAGATCAGAAGCCTTTAATCCGGGAATAAAATGAAGAATGGCGATTCCCGGCATAAAACCGAAAAGAAAAAAGCCGGTGATACGCTCCAGTACCACTCTTCGCAAACTGCCGTTGTTTGGAATCCGCAGGCATTTCCTTTCCGAAGCATGCTTGCCAT
>DRPN01000159.1 GCA_011374625.1 Bacteroidota bacterium | reverse complement strand
GCACTGGTCCTGTATACGCTCACGAACAGGTTACGAGATTCAGAAATACCCTGGCAGATAAAGAACGAAGAAAAAACAGATATTTTGCTGGAATGGTCGCGCAGAACAATAAAAAGAAGTGATGTGCTGGAACGGCAATTTTTCCGGAACCTGAATTCGTAAGATAATCGTTTGCAGTATGCGGTATTTTTGATAACTTTACGCCAAATAAATTTTCAAAAATATTCAGTTATGGGTAAAGGAGATAAAAAGACCAAAAGAGGTAAAATAATTGCAGGCACATACGGTGTAAGACGAAAGAGAAAGAAAAAAGACAGGAAACCTGAGGTTGAGGCAGTAAAAAAAGTGCCGAAAAAAACTACAAAAAAAGCTGAAGAACCGGTAACCGAGGAGAAAAAGAAACCTGCTGCAAAAAAAACTACTGCTAAAAAAGCAACAACTACCAAGAAAGCCACAACCACAAAAAAAACAACTGCTGCTAAAAAAACAACGACCACTAAAAAAACCACAACTACAAAAAAAACCACTGCCAGTAAAGCAAAAGATGTAAAAGAGGAAAAGCCGGCTGAAGCTCCTGAAGCAAAAAAAGAAGTGAAAAAGAAAACCACTAAGAAAAAAGAAGAGCCACCTAAAGAAGAAGATAAAAAAGAATAATTTGGGTTTTCAAAGAACTAAGAGCGGGGTTACCCGCTTTTTTTATGCGCTAATTCTTCTATGGCTTTTTTATATGCATCTCCCCTGTGTTCAAAATTATGAAACTGATCGTAGCTGGCTGCTGCCGGTGAAAGCAGACAAATGCCCGATATGCTTTTTTGTAGTGCATAAGCCACTGCTTCATCAATCGTTTCCACTTTTACAAGGGATTTTTCCGAGTGTATTTCCTGAAAAATACGGCGCATCACCTCCCCTGCTTTGCCCATGAAAAGGAAATACTCTACATTACTTTCATCCAATGTTTGTACCATCTGCCGGTAATCAAGACCCCGGTCATAACCTCCCAGGATCAGCGTTTTTACCTGTCCTAAGGCTTCTACAGCCGCCAGAGTTGATTCCGGTACCGTTGAAATACTGTCGTTATAAAAATCGATGCCCCGATAACTCCCCGTAAATTCCAGACGATGCGGTAACAACCGGAACGAAGACACATGTTCAAAGGCTTCTTTTTCTTTAATCCCGTATTGATTAACTGCTAATATTGCTGCCAGAATATTCAACAGGTTATGTTTCCCTATCAAAGCTTTACGATCGGCACTCACTGTAACTAACGCTCCCGAACCAGGGAATACCAGCTTATTTCCATCCACCCAGGCAGCCAGTCCCTTCTGTTTTTCTGGCCCGAATAATAAACTTTTTCCCTTGGTCTCCGTCGCAAACTGCTGATGTATAATGGCTATATCTGTTGGCTTTTGATAGTTAAGGATGTTGTTTTTTGCCTTCCGGTAAGCATTAATATTCTTAAAATGATCAAGATGTTCGGGAAAAATATTCAGCAGCACAGCTACACGGGGTGCGTGTTTGACATGTTCCAGCTGGTGTGCCGACATCTCGAAAACAATCAGTGTGTCATCATCAATTTGTGCCACCATGTCAAAAGGCGGTATGCCGATGTTGCCGAGCAACAATGCGTTTTTACCCGATTCTTTTAATACATGATGTATGAGCGATGAGGTTGTACTTTTTCCTTTGGTTCCCGTAATACCGATGGTTTGCTCGCCGAAATATTCTAAAAACAAATCCGTTTGCGATCTTAAGATCAATCCATCTGAAGGTTTCTCGATTTTTACACCAGGCGATTTGATAATAACCGAAAAGTCTTCCAACACAGACTGGTAGTCAGGTCCGGTATAAAAAACCACTTGCTTATCCTTTTCAAACACCTCCATTTCCCGTAGCAACTCATTCCTGTCTGCAATATGCAGCTGTACATCAGGATAGATCTCCCGAAGTAAGCGGTAGCCTGACTGCCCTTCTTTGCCAAAACCGAGGATCAGTATTTTGGGATCATGCCCGAACTTACTTTTCAGAAATATCCCAAATCGCTCCGATACTGGTATATTTAAATGTTTTATCAGTACTTTCAAAAAGGGTGCAGGCAGCAAATGAAAAAAGTTAAACGACTGCATCAGTTCATCAAAATGCTTCTTTCCGCGGACAGGGAACTTATAATTTTTCAGTAGGGCCGGAAGATTATTTTGTTCCGTTCCGCCATAAACAGCATCAATGGCCGTATTGATTTCGTCCGGTGTACCCACGCACTCAAACGGTTTGACAGGCAAAGTTCCCGTCAGTTCATCAAAAGTGTTTCTCAAAGTTTTATCTTCCAGTAACTCTACGTGAAAGATCTCCTGCAATTTTTCTTCCGTAACAAAGGGCGCTAAAATGATCCGTGTAAATAAACATTTTGGGCATTTGCCACACCAGGTATCATTTTTACTTCCCACATTGCAACTGCGAAAACTGTCGAAATGTTGCGGATACCGTGAAAACAATTCCGCGATCTGCAACTCGTTCAACGGGCGCAGAAAGCTGAAATAAGCCAGTTTAGGATGGATGTATTTACGGCAGTAATTGGCAAAGTCCTGTTCAAACTCAAACGATTTGGAATATTGATGGTTGATATTTGTTCCCGGAACCGTGCTCTCGTTGGCACTGTTTTCATTCGACAAGGCTACATATTTTGCTCCCGTGGCCACAGCTGCCAGCGCGTTTACAAAGGCAAGCAAAGCGGAAAACGGTGTATGGCCATTTAAAAATCCCTGTGCATTCAGTTCCAGCATGAGCGGGTCGAGCTTGCGTTGCACCACAACCGATTGCTTCATATCGTAACCGGCAACCTCAACCGTCCTGATACTGGCATCCCGCGGATTGAGCATCACAGGATAAATGTCAAACGATGTGTTCTTCAATAATTCCAGGGTCACCACCGAATCTTTTCCGCCGCCTACAGGTACCAGCACTTTTTCTTCACTCAACTTCCTGCTGACTTTGACAGGCATAGTTCCTTTTGACTCGATCTGCATGAAATTATTTTCATCAGGGCTGATGCCGTTCAGGTAGAAAAATTCACCCAAACCATTGAAGTACAATTTTTTCCACCAGTCAACCTGATCTGTTGTAAGCTGATGCGGTTCGATGATTACCTGCGGCGAACAGGTCAGTTTCCAATAACTGATCAATTCAATCATTCCGATATGAAACACAAGGTTGTTCAAATCGTCGCCGGACAAATCTTCCAGATGATAAAAGCTTCTGTGAACAAGTTTCAGTGAAGGTGTTAACGTGTATTTTCCTGAAATATCAAAAGTAAAGCTGAGGTGCAGATCACCGTCTTTTTTTTCGTAAGCATAATTTACATACCTGAAATATGGAAACCGTTCGCGGAATTTTTTATATTTATGGTGGTCATTTTGGCGCATTGACGGGATGGTATGTTTTTTGTAAAAAATCATGTAAAAGTAAGGTAAATTCCTGCATTAAGAAATGAAAGAATATGAACGAGCTCGATAAATTTTTGCGGATACGGAGTAATAATGTAAAACCGGCACGGGGCAGGCTTCTGCTGTCGGAACCATTAATGGGCGATTATTTTTTCGGCCGTTCAGTAGTATTGCTTGCCGAACACAGTGAAGAAGGGTCGTTCGGTGCTATCCTGAACAAACCTGTGTCAGCGGGCTTTAACGATGTGGTGAAAGACTTTCCTGAGTTTGATGCACCGGTGTATCTGGGTGGCCCCGTGGATACAGAAAACCTGTTCTACATCCACACCAAAGGCGACCAGATGGAAGACAGTATGGAGATTGTCGACGGCCTGTACTGGGGTGGCGACCTGGAAACGCTGAAAGAGATGATGTTGCTCAAAACAATCACACCCGATGAGATTCGCTTTTTTATCGGCTATTCGGGCTGGGCAGCTGATCAACTGGAAACCGAACTCCGGAAAAACTCATGGATCATTGCCAAAGCCACCCAAAAAGATGTTATGGGCATCGAACCCATTATTATGTGGGAAACGCTGGTAAACAAAATGGGCGAAAAATACCGTTACTGGAAAAACTTCCCGGTGGATCCGACAGCCAATTAATTTAAAACACTGTGGCAAAAAAGTTCTGTACCACCCCGGGAATCAGGATAATAGTAAATACAATCCCGAAAACAGCGCCCCAAAAATGGGCATTATGACCGATGTTGTCAGCACCTCGTTTTCCCATGTAAGCCGAATAGATCAGGTAAGCGATACCAAACACCCATGATGGCAGCGGGAACGGAATAGGAAAAATGAAAATACTGCCTGAAGGGTAGAGAAGTATGCTGGAAAAAACCACGGCTGATACTGCTCCCGAGGCCCCGACAGCATTGTAATAAGGGTTTGCTTTCTGCTTTCTGAAATCGTAAAGTGTAGAGAACAGGATGCCTCCTGCATACAGCAGTCCATAGTACAATATCCCTTTGTAGGAAAAATGCACCATTAACATATGCTCTACAATATCTCCGAAAGAATACAATACGTACATATTGATCAGCAAATGCAGCCATCCCGCATGTAGCAACGCATACGTAAAGAAACGATAATACTCTTTGCGCTCTTTGATCTGATAAGCATTGAACCTCAGCTTATAAAACAGTTCTCCGTTGTTAAAGGCCACAATGGAAACAATAACCGTTATACCAATGATGATATAATTCAGTGTCATTATTCAGCCGTTGTTTGTTCAACCGGAGTTTCTGTTTTGGTATGGTCGATTTCTGACCCCATCACGCTGTGCGGAATGACATAAACAGCCAGCATCATTATAGTTGCCACAATGGGCCATACCCTGTTGGCAGGATTCTTACGTAAAACAAACCAGGCGATCAGCCAGAATATAAACGTAAAGGCTGTTTTATTATCTGTCAGATCGTGACCGATAGGCCAGCCGGTCCAGTAAGCACCAAAAGCGAATTTTTGCACGACAGGCCCCAGTATGAGTCCGCCTACAAAAAGGGTGATGAGTGTTACGCCTACAAAAAACCGCCCGTCGTGGCCTTTGAAAATGGCCTCCAGACCCGCCCGCATGCCGAACAACATGGATATGAACATGAAAAATATATGCGGAACCAGTACAGGTGCAGGCACTACTCCTTTGAACCTGATGACTACCGGCTCTTCCGTCAAAATAAACTCTTGTCCGTCTTTATACAAACTTATTTTGTATTCTATTTTCCCTGCCGGAGGCTGATAGGGTAATTTTGCCTGAAGTTTACCACCGACACGCTCCATGTCAACTGTTGTCCAGTCATCATAGCTCTTATACCTTTTATAGGTCAGTTTGCCGGTAACCGTTTCGTCTTCCACTTCAATCTCCACCGGAGCATCCATACCGGTATTGTGCGACCTTAAAAGTTTGTAACCGATCTCTTCTGTTCCTAACTGCACTTCTCCTTTGGTCGGGTACGTAGGTCCGGTAGCCCTTTGATAGATTACAATGGTAAAGGTTAAAACTACCGCCAGCACCCATAACCATGTGTTTTTCGATTTTTTATTCTCCATATTATCCGTTTTCTGTTTTTTTTTACTACTTAATTCATTTTAATTCATTCAGACTCCCGGTTACAGGTATACCGGAAAGTTCTGGTCTCATATTTATTTTCTTTCCTGATGAATAAGTTCTTTATCGTCACACCTGTCGTATTCCAATTGCAGTGTTACATGATCTATGTTAAATCTTTCTTTTAATAGTACCTGAATCTTATCCACAACCTTCTGGCTTTCACTCACTTTCAAATCCTTAAACAAATCGATATGGGCTTCAAAATGCACTTCCGTATCGGTCAGGTTCCATATGTGTATGTGATGAACCCCTTTTATTTCCCTGTACTCCGTAATGCCGGCAACAATCTCATTCACATTGATACCCGAAGGAGTCTGCTGCATTAATATCTTGTAGGTATCATATAAGACCACATAGGTTTCTTTTATGATATACAAACTGATCAGGACGGTAATCAACGGATCGATCCAGTACCATTCGTAAAAATAGATCAGCACGCCCCCGATAATGACGGCCACACTCGAAAGTGTATCGCCGATAAGATGCAGGTAGGCTGCTTTGATGTTCAGGTTTTCCTTACGGTACGACTTCAGCAGTAAAACACTCAACAGATTGGCAAGCAATCCGATCAGCGCTACCGACAGCATCAGCAGACTTTTTATGGGCTGGGGATTCTGGTAACGGTCCCATGCTTCGAAGATCAGGTAAACCGATATGGCAATAAGGGTAACGGCATTGAACAAAGCTGCCAGTATTTGTATCCGTTTATAACCGAAGGTATGCTGTTTATCAGAAGCCCGTCTGCTCACCCGTTCGGTGATGTAAGCTATCAGAATGGCCACCGTATCACTCAGATTATGAAAAGCATCAGAGATCAGTGCCAGGCTGTTGGAAAAAATACCACCCACAAACTCAACCAGCGTAATCACCAGATTCAGCAGAACGGTAATCAGCAGTTTTCTCCCTTGCTCGCTATGTTTATGATGGTGGTGATGGCCCATAGTTTACTTCTCTTCTCCTATCGCGTCATAAAACAATTGATGAATATTTGTCCGGATATCGAGATCCATGATCTTCGAATTATGCATATCCGGATAAACGCGGTTCGACAAAAATACATAAATCAGTCCTGTTTCGGGGTCGGCCCATGTATAAGTACCCGTAAATCCCGAATGGCCGAAGCTTTCAGGAGAAGCCGAGCGGCAATTCGTCCGGTGTTCTTCGTATTCGTGCAACGGTTTGTCGAATCCTAGTCCGCGGCGGTTGTCTTTTTCAGGAAACTGGTAAGATGTGAAATCATTCAGTGTTTCCGGCTTAATAAAATGTCGGCCTCCATAAACACCTCCGTTCAAAAACATTTCCATCATTACAGCCACATCATAAGCATTACCGAACAAGCCGGCATGTCCCGAAATACCACCCAGCATCGCTGCTCCCTGATCGTGCACATCGCCGTGCAGCAACTGATGACGGAATACCTGATCGTTTTCAGTGGGAATGATATTCTGTAGCGGAAAATACCTGCGCGGTTGGTATCTCAGGTGCCTTAATCCAAGCGGGTTATAGAACATTTGATAAACATAGTCATCCAGTTCGATGTTGTTTATTTGCTCGATCATGTCTTTAAAAAGATAAAAACCGAGGTCACTGTATGTGTATTCTTTCTCCTGCAAAGGCGAATTGATGATCTCGTTATAAATAGCGTAATGGTAATTTTCCTGAATATACATATGACCGGCTACGCGTACGGGAAACAGTTCGGATATGGAAGAGCGGTACACCGTTGTATCCCAGTCGGTATTCCAGATCGTTTCTTCGTAATACGGTATCCAGCTCTGCAGTCCCGCCTGGTGTGCCAGCACTTCGCGGAAGCCGATATCTTCCTTATTGCTGCCCCGCAGGTACAGCAGATAATCTGATAAGCGCCCGTTGATATCGATCTTCCCTTCATCTGCCATACGCATAAGCGCAGGCGTTGTGGCCAGAATTTTTGTCAGCGAGGCCAGATCGTAAACATCGGTGTTTTCCACCTTTTGTTTCTTGTCATAAGTGTGGTACCCGAATGATTTCTGATAGAAGATATAACCGTCCTTTGCCGCCAGAATCTGGCAGCCCGGATAAGCCTTTTCTGCGATGCCACTTAATGCAACAGAGTCTATCTTTGTAAGGTACAACGTGTCAATTCCCAGCTCTTCGGGAGTGGCGTATGACAACCTTGATTTTTCGATCAGGATACCCGTTCCTGCGGCAAATCCACCAGCGCCGACGGGCAATGCTCCCTTCGCCTTATGGATACCCAGGATGGCCTCAGCCGAGACTTTCTGCATATACGGTTTATCCTGATAAGAAATTACGATGGCTTTGAAATTGGTCGTTCCACTAAAGAAATCAAAAGCATACGGACTGGCAAAAACATCCAGAATTACCGTTTTTTTCCTGGCCACATGCTCGATAAACTGCACATCACTTTCCGGTATATGATACCTCTTTGATGCCAGAATATTGGTGTTGACAACGGCAATAATCACCAGGTTATAATCTTCCAGCATGTTCAGCACTTTCTGTTTGTCTGAAGTGGATGCATCATGCGGCAGCCTGAAAACGGAAAAGGGCATAAACTGTTTCAACGGTTGTTCAAAGGATGTTTCTTCCTCCGTTCCTATAATCAGCACAGCAGGATGCAAGGTATCAGGATATGCCAGTGGAATAATATTTCCTTCATTTTTTACAACAGTGATCGCCTCGCCAAAAAGTTCATCCACGGTATGTTGGTACGATGGGCGATTAAGGTCGCCCAGGAGTTTATCCGTGTCCACGACTGTTCTTTTCCAGGCACCGCTCAGGTATTTGTACCGGAGCATCTTTTTACAGCTCTCTTCCAGTCGTTCTTCATCGACTTTTCCTTTTTCGATAGCTTCTTTTATCGTCTTAATGGAAGCGGGAATATCATCCGGAATAAGCAGAATATCATTACCGGCCACAAACGCTTTCAGGGCTACTTTCCCTTTTTTATTGTTTTTCGTTACGCCTTTCATGTCCAGCCCGTCGGTGATGATCAGCCCTGTGAATCCCATTTTCTTTTTGAGGTAACCATTCACGATTTTTTCCGAGAGGGAGGATGCCCTGTTCTTTTTGTTATCGAGCGCAGGCACGGACAAATGGGCTGTCATTACGGCCGACACACCTTTATCAATCAGGTACTGAAATGGTACCAGTTCCACATTCCGCAATTCCTTTTTCGAAGCTTTGATAACGGGCAGATCGAGATGCGAATCCGTATTTGTGTTTCCGTGGCCGGGGAAATGCTTGGCACAGGCTATGATCCCGGCATCCTGCATCCCTTTCATGTACTGGTAGGCTTTTAAGGAAACCGATTCCGGATCTTCACCAAACGACCTCATCCCGATCACAGGATTTGCCGGGTTGTTGTTTACATCTACCACAGGTGCCAGATTGATATGGAT
>DRPN01000136.1 GCA_011374625.1 Bacteroidota bacterium | reverse complement strand
TTTTATTTACTTTTAATTTAACAAATAAATTCAGGCTGCAAATGCAACAATATATTGAACTAACAAATTTATTAAAATATTCTCTTGTTGAAAGAAATCGCAATTTTTTTTTCTCCTCTTTTGACTTGAAAAATAATCATTATTTTACTCCATAATAAATTGCATTATTTACTTGAATTTTTTTATTTATATTTAATTGTTTATTCATCAGGAAATTCCTGTCCTTTAAATATTTTCGGATCAAAGTAACCTGTTTTGACCTTCAGTGTATCCAGTTCTTTGATCATTTCTGATTTTACAGAATTGTAATTTGGATCCTTTATCAGATTATACATCTCTTCCGGATCGCTTTGTATATCATATAATTCTTCAATATCATTACGTACATCAGGGCTCTCGATATACTTGTAATGCTCATTCCTGACACCTAAAAGAGTAACATATGAAGGAGCATAACCTTCCTGGTAATATTCGTAAAGGAATGATGTACGCCAGTTAACATTTTCATTTCTGAGCAATGGGACCAGAGATCTTCCCTGCATTTTTTCAGGCACTTTGCCACCTGCCAGTTCAACGATAGTAGGTGCTATATCAATATTCAGTACCATATTGCTGTTGGTGCTTCCGGACTTTATCAACTTGGGATATCTGATTACCAGTGGTATACGCAAAGACTCCTCATACATCAGCCTTTTATCGCCATGCTGATGAGCCCCGAGGAAGAATCCGTTGTCACTGCTGTAAATGAAAACTGTATTGTCCAGAATACCCTTTTCTTCCAGGTATTTTCTAATTTCACCAACACTTTTGTCTACTGCCAGAAGTGTTCTGAGATAATTCATCGCTCTGGGATTTTGTGGATCCCATGGACGTGGTGTAATTTTATCCGGAACCGGTTTCCCTATACTGTTCTTCCAGTTCTGGTAGTGAGCACCATACAACCATAACCTTCTCATCCATCTGGGTTTATCAGCCATATCATCATACCAGTTTTTATAATTTGGAACCCTGGCATCACTGAAGGCATCCGAGTCACGTGGTGCCGGTGTAAAAGGAGTATGTGGCGCCTTATGCCAGATAAATATACAGAAAGGTTTGTTTCTCGGTTTTTTTAACCACTGTAATGCATAATCGTTTAAAATATCGGTCATATAACCTTTCCTGATAAACTTCGTTCCGTTCTCATTCAGGGGAGGATCAACATATCTGCCCACTCCTGCAAAACTCAGCCAGTAATCAAATCCTTTTCTTGGTTGATCTCCATGTCCCATATGCCATTTTCCTACCATAGCTGTTTCATAACCGTTTTCTTGAAGGATTGTAGGAAGATACGGCACTTTCGGATCAGGATCGGCATATCCGTTAACATACACCCCGTTGGTATGCGCGTAGCATCCGGTCATTATACTTGCCCTGCTGGGCGAACATAGTGAGGTGGTACAAAAGGCATTTTTAAAAACCATTCCTTCATCAGCAATTCTGTCAATATTTGGTGTTTTTAAAAACGGATACCGGCCGTATCTTCCCAATGTATTCCATGCCTGATCATCGGTAAGAATAAAGACAATGTTGGGTTTTGAAGGTTCCTGATTCTTCTTTGTCGCACAGGAAATACCCGAGAAAAGTAACATGGTTATTCCCGAGAGAATAATCAGAACGCGTTGTTTTTTTCTATTTAATCTTTTCATTTTAAGACGAGATTTAGATTATTATTATTTTACAACTTGTTGCAATCATTATTCTGGCTGAAAAAGTTGATAGTCTGCACTATAAAAAGTAAGATGACGTATCTTCCAGCTTGGTGGTTCATGAAAAATCGGATATGGAAGATTCACTTCCCAGGTTCCCAGCTTTTCAAGTAACATTTTCGTCTTTTCGGGCTTCTGAAGCGCCAAATCGTGCTGCTCGGAAATATCTTCCGAAAGATGATAAAGCATGGGTAACCTGTCGGGCAACCGTATCAATTTCCAGTCACCGTCCCTGATTGCAGCACCTACGGTATAACGCCATTCCATGATGACATGCGGAACTTCATTTGTCTGACCGGTAAGGAAAGGGATCAAATTGACCCCCGTAAAATTATCCTTTTCTGATACCGAACCGCCGGCAGCTGCGACGAAAGTGGGACATATGTCGAGGGACAGAACAAAATCTGAGACTTTTTGACCCGCTGTTAACCGGGCCGGCCATTTTATGAAGAAAGGCACGCGTATGCCCCCTTCAAGCACGGTTGTTTTTTGTCCTCGTAACGGAGCATTGATGGAGCCGTTGGAAATAGAGTGCTGCGGTCCGCCGTTATCGCTGATAAAAACAATCATTGTATTATTCTCCAGTCCCTGATCCCGTAAAATATTTAAAATTTTCCCTACATTTTGATCAAGACGGTACACCATGGCACAATAGGTTTGTCTTAATTTGTCGGGGATGTTACTGAATAATTTCAGGTCTCTTTCTGTTGCCTGCATTGGTGCATGAGGAGCATTAAAGGCAACATATAAAAAAAAGGGATGATCTTTGTGCCGTTTTATAAAATCAACGGATTCATCACCAATATCGTCGGTCAGATAAGTGATCGGACCGGGCGTTTTGAAATTACACTTGATGGTGCTTTTCATCCCTGTCTTTTCCGGGCCCGCCGTAAAATAGTCATGAGCTCCGCCCAAAAATCCCCAAAATTCATCAAATCCCCTGTTTGACGGATAAAATTGCTGTTCTTCACCAAGATGCCACTTACCCGTCAAACCAGTGGCATATCCTAAAGCCCGAAGTCTGTCTGCTATCGTTGATTCGTTTACCGGAAGCCCGTTATAATCCGGATCATATCCCGGCTGAGAGGGTACCGCCAGGTTATCACCATATCCAAAGGTCAGCTGATGCTTACCAGTCATAAGACCGGCCCGTGACGGACTGCATACCGCTGAGGATACATATCCATTTGTAAAGATAATCCCCTTTTCAGCTATCTGATCAATGTTTGGGGTAAGTATTTGCTTACTGCCCTGAACACCCAGATCGCCATATCCCAAATCATCGGCTACAATCAATACAAAATTTGGGGGTCCGGGACTTTCTCTGTCAGCTGCCTGAGAAATATTAACATTCAATAAAGGAGCTATACTCAGGCACAACAGTAAAATTCTATTTACTTTCATAATCAGTGAATTAAAGACGATTCTTAAAATACGATATTGACCATCCTAAAATACAAATACATAAATGAGGCCTGTTCTATTTTTTTCAAGACCATTTAACGTTGAATCATTCCAATACCAAGATCTGGTCCATGTATAAGCTCACTTATTTTTCCTGCTCTTTAGCTGGTTCCTTTTATCAGATCCAGTATTCTCAGAGAGCCCGTTGGTATATGCACGGGAATAGCTCCCTTTTTAACGGACAAATCCTCCTTTCGCAGGATATCGTGGCATTTGGTCCAGCCATCCTGTTGCAGTAAGATTTTAACGTCGCGATCGTCAGGTACAAGATATCCGGGATCTATCAATGTAACACGAAGATGGTTCTTATCAATCCACACAGCTGACCAGTGTGCTGTTCCTTGCACCAGAACCGGAAGTTTGGCAGATGCTTCACGTAGTAATGCTTCAACAACAGGACGATATTCCGCCGGGCTGTGTGGCTTACCATGCTCATCAAAAAAAGACTGTCCATCAGTGAGAATTACCCGCGTAAAACGATTGCTTCGCGCTGAAGTTAACTTATCGGGAATTATGGTCACCATGCCATAAGGCATAAGCGGCAAAAAATTGCACATACGCCGTTTAATACCAAACACATAGTGAGAGAAATCATAGGATTCCAAGGGCGCTCCGCCCCAGTACCAATCCAGGCGGTCAAATACATACGGTGGTTGACCTCCGGGATGAATGAATCGGGTACCGTTGGTACCGTGACTCAAAAAAGCTTTTGATGGCGGTGACAACATACCCAGTGCAACCTCCGAAAGACTCGCCAGCTCAGATCGTTTGGGAATAAATACAATACCCTTTTCGAGCATCTCGTAAAAGAGGTGAAGCTGAGTTTCAAGGGTAGGTGAAAACGGACCTTGATGGATACTGTTAAAATAAATATCCGAACCTAGCGAGGCACAGGAAATAAGATTCCGAAGGTGATGTGATAATACCTGCTGAGATGACCATTCCCATGAGCGATTAAAACAGGCATTGTCTGTCTCAACCCGGGAGGCCCAATGATCAAATACACCACTTTGCCAAAGCCCCAGACGCCCGGCCAGGCTCAACTCCTGGGTACGGCTGTTGGTCTCTTCCAGACAGGGAACAAATATATCCTTGTAGCGTCCGTCCATCAAGACTCTCTTCCAGAATGGAACATAGATATTACCATTCCAGAAAATATTTTTTGTCCGTAGGAGAAGTTTCTTGTGGCCATTCAGGCGACATTGCTCAGCCAGATTCACCATCACTTTTTCCACCACCTCTTCCTCACGTTTATCAAGTTTTTCACCTATTTCGGAAAATTCGAAACCCCATAAATGTCCGGGTGCCGCCTTTAACAAGCGTTCAAAAGTTTTCGGCGACATATGAAGAGCTGTTGTGTGGCCGGCCTGCACGACAAAATCCCACCCTTTTTCTTCCCACTGCCTGGCTTGTTCAACAATTTCATCAGCCGTCATATCGTATTCACCAAATGAAGAGATATCCCTGCACCATAGCGCTCCGGGTTCCGGTTTTTGGGTTAAAACAAGATGAGAAACGTAACGAATATGTTGACCATCATAATAATTTTGTCTCAATTCCTCCGGTGTCCGCAAGTGATATTCATCAAGCAGGATCACTTCTGCATTCCTGGGTTCCGGCTCATAGGAAGGCCTTTCGAATTCGGCAACCTGCTTTTTGAGTTCTTCCATATTGGCGATGATTTTTGCCAGCTTTCCAACAGGTTTGGTATTCTTGAAAGCCTGTTGCCAACCCGGACGGTCAAGATGAATAGCAACCAATTCATCTCCGCCTGAAACCGAGCTGCCACAATAAAGTGTTCGGGTTATAGAATCGAAAGCAGCATTGGTCCAGGAATAAGGACCTGTTACAACTTCACGGCAGGAACCATCCATGTTGTAAACGATCAGAATATTCCCGAACTGGCCGATGATATATTCATCGTTTGGTAATTTCACCGGTACAAGAATATTCATCCGGTAAGGTACATTGGGAATGCGTTGATCCGACTTCTCGAACATTAGCTCTCCGTCCTGGTTGTAAGCAAAGATTTTACCATGTTGGCCCCAGCTATCGCTAACCAGGATATCCGCTTTACGATCATTATTAAGATCTGTAATGGCCATACTGAAAAATCGCCTACCGGAATTTGGCACATAAGTACCCAGGTTACTCCGGCTCCATATCAGGCTTAAATCATCCGGATCGATCAGATTCATTCCCAAAGTGCCGGCCAGGGCTCCGGTTGTTGTAGCAACGGCTACCACATCTCTTCCCTGCCCCAGGATATCTCCGGCACGAATACGGGTAATATGATTTTTAACCATAAGTTGCCCCCTCAGTTCTCCTTTCCAGGACAGAGAAAAAAGAGTGTCTGCCACACCACCGGTAAGAATAATGCATTTACCATCTTTCTGTCTGGCTGCACATACCTGGTACAAAGGTAAAGGGCGCTTCTTACAAAAAGACCAAAGCAACTTGCCATCGGAACCAAAAGCATACAAGGTACCATCACTCGATGCAACCAATGCTTCGTCAAGTCCGTTTCCATCAATATCTGCTACACAAAGATCAAACGGAAAACCATCGCCCGTTTCGGCCTTCCAACGCATCTTACCGTCAGGAGTAAAACACAACACTGATCCATCGTAAGACGCACCGATGACCATCCGACCTCCACTGTAATCAACGGTAGCAGGCTGTATATGGTACAAAGTGTACCCACCCGTGGTATATATGTTAATTGGAAGTTCCTCCAAGCCACATCCCTGAAACAAGCTCGCAATGATGAATCCAAATAATACCAGGTATATTTTCATGTTTATCACTTTATTCATGGAACGAATTATTGACAATTATCCATAAATTTTTATAAGAGGGGCTAAAATTTTATTTCAATTTTATTCATGCTTAAGTGAAATAAACTACCCCGGGAACAAGCCCCGGGGCAGCGCTATGGGATTTTTTGTTTTCGAAACCAGAGAGTTGGGAAGTTAAACCAAGACTTTGATTTTTTTATTAACAAATTTTACAAACCTTACTCCCAACCCGGATTCTGTTTCAGCTTTGGATTTAATGTTAACTCATTGGTAGGAAGAGGCAATAAATAATCCCTGTCCGGGTTAAATCCGTAAGCTCCTCCTTCCAAATAGTCCCTGAAAGGATCAAGATATCCTTCGTCATTGGTAACTAAATCCGGATATTCTGCTTTGATATCATCGGTATACATGACACCGGTTGGTCTTTTACCAACAAACAGTTCATGTGCCCGCCAACGCATCAAATCATCAAACCGGAAACCTTCGCCAAATAATTCCACCACGCGTTCTCTTCTGATTTCATACAAATAGTCGGGCAGCGAATACCCATAATCCGGCCAATCGGGATCAGGCGTAATAGAACCCAAAATCAGATGAGGCATGCCAACCCTGTCCCTTAACTGATTAATGGTCAGGTCAACATCAGCCTGAGTTAATGTACCCAATTCTGCCTTAGCTTCAGCATAAATCAACAAGGCCTCGGCATACCTAAAGTAAATATAACCAATATCCGACGGCCTATGATTAGTGCTTAACGGATCTAACCAATGTGCCCGCCATTTTTCAAATGATATGCCGGTTGGACAGCGAATCATATAGGGTACACCAAAATAAACAGAATCACCAGATAAGGATAAATAATCCAAATTACCGGGCACCATTACTGTTTGTGCGAGCCTTGAATCACGGTTTATCTCGAGCACAGACAAAGAATCATCCCCGACAAAAAGAGGACTCTTGGATATAGGCAATCCATCCGCACACAAGTAATTTTTTGTCATTTCACGTGTTACACCCTGGGTGCATGGTTGATTCCACAAAGAATTACCGATACCTAAATTGTGAGGATCGTACTGCCTCCATAGCAATACTTCCGGATTATTACTGTAATCTGCCTGAACAAATAGATCATAATAATCATGCTGTGGATTTCCGGTTGAATAGAGGGAATAACGACCGCCATCAATAACTTCCTTGGCAGCATCTGCAGCCATTTGCAAATAACCAGATCCATCGGTACTTCCGGCGAACACCGTACCTTGATGATACTTCTCCCACGTACCTTCATACAGGCAAACTCTGGCTTTAAACAATTCTGCAACATCTTTAGTTACCCGGTTTGGTCCGACCTCATTAGCATATTTCATTTTTGAGATAGCCTCATCAAGATCGGAGAGTATAAAATTAACAACATCAGTTCTGGGACTTCGGGAAGGATATAAAATATCTTCATCTGTCACATTTGGCACCTTTGTTACAATAGGCAAGTCTCCAAAATCCCTGAGCAGATTGAAATAATACCAGGCCCTGAAAAAATAACCCTCCCCTTTGTAATGATCAACCAAATTGCCTGTTTCCGCACGATCCGCATTTTCCAGAAAATAGTTCACCCTGCGAATATTACTCCAACTCCAGCCTCCACCGGAAGCAGGGACACTTAATGTTCCATCCAATCGCCTAGTATACGAACCGCCCCACCACTCTGCAGATTCAATAACAATATCGGTTCCGATATCGGGAGAAGGAGCAGAACCACTGCCACCCCATCCGGGAAGTGAATTGTATAACCTGTTTAAATACAACTGAAGGTCATTCTCATCCTTCCAAAAATTAGGATCAGAAATCGCATCTTGGGGAGTTTTATCTAACAGATCTTTCTCGCAGGAATTAAATAATATCCCTGCAGAAAATATAAATAGCGTAAAATAAATTATCTTTTTCATGGTTTTACTTTTTTAGAAATTAACATTTAATCCTATAGAAAATACTCTGCTTAAGGGATATTGGTCCCCAATACGACCATACCTTCCATTATATGATTCAGGATCATATAACATCAGTTTTTTCAAGGTAAATACATTTTCGCCAGACACATAAATCCTGGCATTAGAAACTTTCACTTTTTCTGTAATATGACCTGGAATGGTATACCCCAATTGAATATTCTTAAGTCTCATATAGGCACCGTTCTGAAGATAACGCGTAGTCGGATAGTTGTAGTTCTTCCCATTTTGCCCGACAAATTGAGCATAGGGACGTGGGAAATAGGCATCAGGATTGGCTCCCAACGGGCTGGTTTCATCGCGCCAAAAATCCAAATGTTCCTCATATACATTAGCATGCAATGGTCCGTTGGCAGGTCCCCTGAAAGTTCCAAGACTTCTTACATCGAGATCTCTTTTACCAATACCCTGGAAAAGCATTGAAAGGTCAAACCCTTTCCAGGAAGCATTCACATTTACGCCAAATTGATATCTTGGCGTACTGTTTCCTATGATCTTTTTATCACCGGGATTATCTTTGGTATTGTCCCCGATATCAATCTTACCGTCCCCGTTCTGATCAACGTATTTCACATCACCCGGATACCAGGTTCCGGAATATATGAATGATTGGTCAACCGGCCAGGACTCGACATCTTCTTCAGACTGGAAGAGACCTGCTGTTTCCAACCCCCAGATCTCGCCCAATTTCATACCTTCATAATAAGTGGTTAAAATCTTTGTAGGATTGGTATATTTTGTTATTGTCCTTACATAATCTGATATAACTGCCGTGATTCCATAAGCAAAATCGCCAACCCTGTTTCTCCATGAAACTGAAGTCTCCCATCCAAGAGTTGTTATCTCTCCTTCATTTTTCTTTGGTACACTGGTCCCTAAAATTGCAGGTAAAGCTTGTCCGGGGCCAACCAGATCAAAGGTCCTGGATTTATACCAGTCGAACGTCACTCCCAGTCTGTTGTTCAGGGTCTGGAGATCGAATCCGAAATCAAGCGTACCCACCTTTTCCCAGGTTAAATTAACACTGGAAAGATTAGGCATTCCGACACACCAATATTGTTCGCCACCAAATAAATAACTTGTCTGACTTACCGGCAGCTCCGGGATATATAAATAATTTGCAACATTTTGATTTCCGAGCACTCCGTAGGATCCCCTGAACTTAAGAAATTCCACTATATTTTTCAGCGGATAAAAGTTTTCTTTTGAGAAAACCCAACCGGCAGATACGGAGGGGAAGAAACCCCACCTCTTACCCGGAGCAAACCTTGAGGAACCATCATATCTACCGTTAATTTCAAGTAAATATTTTTCAGAGAAATCATAATTTAACCTTCCAAAAACACTCTGTGTAGCCCAATGTCC
>DRPN01000105.1 GCA_011374625.1 Bacteroidota bacterium | reverse complement strand
TTGTTTCATTTGGGTTAACCCTGACAAGAAAATCTTACATTCCATTTTGATGGAATGCTATGATTTTCTTCGTCAATTAAGCAATAGAATTTTTCTATTGCTTAATTTGAGTTTATTTTTTAAGGGGCATATCATGCCAAGGTAATCCGGTTGCCCCCGGAGGCATAGCCGGAGATTTATAAAACCACCCGGTGTTTCGGCACTATTCCGGAAACAGGCCACCGTATCTATATGATGCTGATATAAAGAAATCCCGGCAGTACCGGGATTTTTTATACAATGACTTCCTTATCAGGATCCCACTCCACTCTTCTACCCTCGCGCAGTGCAATCACACCCATATGGTTGGTGATGGCTTCCTCGAAGCCTCTGTTTATGTTGCAACTGGGTTGCGTCCCTTTGCGGATGGCTTCCAGCCATTCTTTGATATGCAGATGGGTGGTATCCACTCTTTTGCCCTCTCGGTACGTATACAAAAGACCCCGACCCGCAAAATATTTCTCTGTTGCCGTAGTTACGGCATCCGGATTTTTCCTGCCAGGAGAATAGGAATATATCGGCAAAGACGGATCTATCTTTCCATTTTTGATTAATTCTCTGTACCTGTCTGACTCACGGTCGGCATAGATATTCAGCGTTCTACCCACTTCCATCCAGCCATCATGACCCATGATCACTTTTCCCCTGTCTTTGTCACTGGCAAGGGTAGCGCTATAAAGCAGGCTGAGATTACGGTCGGGGTATTCAAAAACCTCTTGTTGCACATCGGGCACAGTACGACCATCCTTGAAATAGTATATTCCCCCCGAACCACTGGCATACTGAGGAATGCCCAGACCGAGGATCTGGTTCATGGCATCGTACTCATGGGTAAACAAGTCGCCGGACAAGCCAGTACTGTAATCCCACCAGCAACGCCAACGGAAGAATCTTTTCAGGTCAAAATCGTGCCAGGGTGCCTGGCCAATAAACTGTTTCCAGTCGATATTTTTAGGAGAAGCTTTGGGGTGAATATTATAGACCCAGGCTCCATTGGGGCTGTTTCTGTTGGTAGTAACCTCAATCAGGTTGACCTTACCCAGCAGGTTTTTCTCAATGGCTTCCTTGGCTTTTATATAACTTTCAGTCTGCCTTCCCTGGTGGCCCAGTTGAAAGACGATCCCGCTTTTCTTCACCTCATCTCTGACAACATAGGTTTCCGGAAGATTCCAGGTCATTGGCTTTTCACAATACACATGCTTTCCGTTACGGGCTGCTTCGATGGTCATCGGTGCATGCCAGTGATCAGGAGCAGCAATGATCACGGCATCTATATCGTCGGCAGCCATCAGCTCTTTGTACGTACGGTATCTTTTAACAGGATACGCAGGTTTTCCTTCACTGCCCTGGCGTTTCAGGTTGGCAGCTGCAGCCATTTGTTCTTCGGCATGAATGTCAAACACATCGCAAATACCGTTGATCACAATATTCAGGTCATCCTGTTCCATAAATTCCTGGTATCGCTTATCCATGGGATTTTTCTCAGCAGCAGCACGCGCAGCGTCTATCCATGAAGGATGCACAAAGCCCGCAGCCTTCATGAGTTGAGGGCCCCGGTGACCGTAACCAATCACCCCCAAACGCAGTTGCCTTCCGGAAGAAGGAGCCGTAGACATCACCGGAGGTGCATATTCCATACCCAGCTCATCCCTGATCATCTGCTTTAGCACCCTGTCCATGTGACGCTTCTTATAATACCCCCATGCAAATATCCCCAGCACCGGCACCGTTGCCAGCCCCTTCAAAACATCTCTGCGTTTTACCTTTTTATCCGGATTTGTCGGTTTTTCTTCCCGGGGAGTTTCATTTTTCAGCTCTTCTCCGCTATTCATGTTTTTATCTTTCTTTTCCATATTATTTATTTATTTAGCTGCACGCTTACGCGACTTCCACAATACCTGAAAAACCGCATCCAGACCAATGCGGGTGGGAAATACATATAAAACCAGTAAAGCAGTCATTTCAATCAAAGTCTTGTTAACGATCAGATAACTTCCCTCGGAAGGTACCGAGAAGGATATTCCGGGAAATGGCGGATGTGACAAATAATACAAGGCCAACAATAAAATACCTGCAAAGATGGAAAACCGGGTAAACAAACCCAGTATCAATCCCAGACCTATCAGGATCAGTCCCCATTCATTCAAAAAATCAACGGTATGTAGAACAGAAGCTTTATACGTCAATGAATGAAAGAATCCGCTCAAAAAACCTCTGGAGTCAAGCAAATAGCCCGCAGATGACCAGTCGGGATTGGTGATTTTAACCATTCCCTCATACAGGAAATGCCAACCGATCAATGTCCGTAAAATAACCAGAAAAGTGGTTTGCCCAATGGTATAATTACATGTTCGTTTCATAAAAATAAAATTTTGCCAAAAGTATAAAATATCCGAACATAAAACCTGCGAAATTTGTTATAATCTCATAAAATATTCACTGTAAATAGAGATTTTCTGGATTTTTATTTTGAGGTAGTAGGAAGTAGTAATGCATTAAAAAGAAGTTTATAGGATGCTTGTGTAGAAGCTCTGAACTGGGGGTTAAAACCCATCAGCACCAACTGTCCTTTTCCTTTTTTCAGCCAAATCACTGCCGGCTTGTCGGCCAGCAGCTCAGGATGTTCTGCATATCCGCTCATCAGGATATTTTCTTCCGGATACCAGCCGATAACCCGGCGATCCATGTCAAAATATGGAACAGAAGTAGCAAAAACAGGCCATCCCCTTGAAAAAACGCCGATATTACGGGGAAGTCCTCTTGTCAACGGTGAGTCCTTCAGCAAAGTAACCCGGATCAGAGAACCCGGCACGTACAGTCCTTTTCCCTGCAGGTCTTTCGAGACATCCCGATACGGAAGCCGGAAATTCTCGGACACAGTATCCTTTTTTCCTTTCTTATGGCTGACACTAAGTTTCCCCTCGAATAATCCGGTGGAACCACCCCAGGATACGATCAATCCCCCCTTATCAACAAAAGTCATTAGCTTTTTCAGTCCTTCCTTTCCCATGCCCTTTGAATATTCCGGGGCATAACCGGACATATAGTAAGACCCGCCGGACCCATTTAACAATACCTCCTTGGATGAACTGGGAAAGACGATCACGTCATAATTTACAAGATCGGTTGAGGGAATCTTATCCGGGTGTATTACCGTATACTTGATATGATAGGTATCAAAAATGTATCGTGTCCAGCCGGCATCCATATCGCTGTAATACGTCTCAATCAAGGCAATACGGGGAGCATGGAATGATTCAACAGACAAAGAGGATTTGTCAGTAACCGCAACAGGTTGAAATTTTATCTCCCGGCCTAAGAGATCCCATCCTTTTGCATTATCTCCGGAGATCACGAAAGATCCGGTTGCCAGAATGCGTCCTTTCAAAGTAGCATCTTTTTTCAGGCGTTCAACGGTTAATCCCTGGCTGGCGGCCAGGAACGCTGCCTTGAAACTTTCATTACAGGATACGGGAAAAACTTCCGCTGTGGTCCCTTTCAGGGGTTCTTCCAGCAGGGTAAAGGGTTGTTTAACGGGGCTCAGGTCTGTTTCCAGCGTTTTACAACGCTCATCAATCTCAAAACAGGTTATCTGCCTTTCCAACGGCAACGACCAGGTAGTGATATCATAGGGTTTAATAATTTTGCCTCCGGGGGTATAGTGCCGGACAGGATAGTTTTGTTTTTCCATAACTTCCTTGATGAACGCGCGGAAAGGTTGTGCCAAAGGGACCACCAGGTCGCCTGCATGATACACATGTCCGTCAAGGATATAATCCTTGTCCATTTTATATACGGAAACGCCTTGTTCGCCGAGCAGATTCACCAGGTTTACCAACTCACTCTCATCATGCTGCTGTCTCGGCATAATATAATAATAAGGAGGCGTTGTTTTCCCCAGATACACATTCTTCCGGCAAAGATCATTCCTGAACTTCAGGATCTGGTCATGATACAGGGAAGCTGTTTTCAGGATAGATTTGGTAGACGCAACCTCATATTGCACAATATCACCCAGGCGCCACCAGCCCCCTTTCCAGGGTAAGGGCATGTTGATACTTTTCTTGTATTCTGAAAGACCTTTTCCCCTTACCGAAAGCTCACTGGGTTCGACATATATGGGGGTAGCATAATGTGCACTGGCACATTCGGTAAGAAAAGCAATCACATTCTGCCAGATACAGGTTTCCGTCGATCCGGGCCAGTAATTATCAAAAGCATAATGCTGGGTGACACCTGCCAGCCCGGCCTGGGTCATATCATTGATCAGGTTCTGTCCGAAGATGCCGGTCCAGGTCCACATAGCGGCATCAATGTTTTCTGCAATCGGATCAGAGTTGGGGGGCACAAAATAACGCGGGCCGGTAGATCCCATCTGATGCTTCTCTACCATAACCTGCGGAAACCAGGTCTGCGTGAAAATATGCTGAATATTTTTCGTGTCTTCCTGCGAAAGAATCACAAAATCACGATTGTTGTCATGTCCTACGTATTTATGATATACCCTGGGAAGAGATGCCCCTTCATATTTAGTCCCTTTGTACTTTCTGTAATTGTCGACTATAAAGTCCATCCCGTCGGGGTTGTGACAAGGCACCATCATATACACCACATTATCCATCCACCCGAGAACTTCAGGATTTTGGGTTGTAACCAGCTCATATGCAATCAATGGGGCTGCCTGCGAAGGGCCCACCTCACTGCTATGCATTGATAGAGTAGCAATAAAAAACACCTTTCCTTCTCTTACCAGTTTTTGCTGTTTTTCCTTGGAAAGTTCCGGGTTCAGGGCCAGTTCCCTGTTGATCTCTTTCAAACGATCCAGATTATTGATATTGGTTTCCGAAGAAAAGAAAGCAATATACATAGGTTTTCCCATGGGAGATTTTCCGATCTCCACCATTTTCAACCTGGGAGAAGCGGCATCCAGTTTTTGCAGATAACCGATCAATTGTTCATAATCCAGCAACATTCTGTCAGCCCCGGGCTTAAACCCAAAATAATCGGAAGGTTTTGGCATGGGAACAGTCTGGGCGAGACCGATTTGTACGGTCAACATCAGGATCATAATCCATGCCGCCAATGTTATGACAAAAAATTTCCGCAACATAACGTTATCTTTTTAATTGTTCATAAAATCATTCAAACCTACATAAATTTTTCAGAAAAGTATGAAAAAGTTCCTACAGTAATATTTTACTAAGACAGAAAAAAAGGAGACCCGCAGAACCGTCTCCTCATCCTATTTTCTAAAAAATACTCACTTATTAATTAAACACTTTAATCCTGATATTTCTGAACCATATCTTACTGCCATGATCCTGAAGACCAATATGACCTTTATGGGCCAGACCATATCCCGGATAATCTTTCCATTTGCAATTTTTCACTTTCGCTTTCCACTCGTCGGTCCACAGGTCATACTCCACCACCTTGGAACCGTTGAGATAATGGATCACATGGGGACCATTGACTACAATTTCAGCCGAATTCCATGTCAAAGCCGGTTTGATCTTTGCATTAACGGGAGGATCCATGGCATAGTTGGCTCCAGTAGTCTGCCAATCATTGAGTTTACCCGGCCACCCCAGGTCATCAATCAACTGGTATTCCGGGCCGGTGGCATACGGTGTAGGATAATGATCTTCAACCACATGATAAAAGATGCCGCTGTTACCGGCCGGGGATATTTTCCACTCCAATTTCAGATCAAAATTTTCAAATTCCCTGCTGGTAATAATGTCTCCACTCTTGTCACTGCCTTTTCCCAGGCAGACCAAACAGTTATCCTCTACCGTCCAATTATCAGGAACCGTATCCATACGAAACCCTCTCCATCCATCCAGGTTTTTTCCGTTAAACAATAATTCCCAGCCTTCCTTTTTTTCTTCAGGTGTCAAGACATTATAAGCTTCTGTTTTTTTTGTCACTACTTCATCGGAAGAAACCGATTGTTCAGCCTTTTTTTCCTGCTTTTTATGTACACAGTCATTCAAAATAAGCATACCACTTAACGAAAAAACGAACACGATAAAAAAAATTTTGTTTTTCATAATAACTCCACCTTTTTTTGATTATTAATGATATTATATACACCATCTCTATGGTAAAATATTTTTAGCCTAAAATAAATA
Organism: Bacteroidota bacterium; assembly: GCA_011374625.1. Taxonomy (GTDB): domain Bacteria; phylum Bacteroidota; class Bacteroidia; order Bacteroidales; family VadinHA17; genus DRPN01. Next base: position 3,307 of record DRPN01000105.1, on the reverse strand, counting down.
AAAATTTACATAAAAAATATTTCCTGCATAATAATTCTTTAAAAAAATCAATTCCTTTTTCAGGACAAAATCCATACATGGTTAAAATGAAAACTTGCATTACTCAATCCGGATGAAAAATCCTATCTTTAGCTCAGAAAACCTCCGGACAGATTCGAACCGGTAATTATTGAAATTACGGGAAAAATTTCTTATGCATAACACCCTTGAAATAATATTTCTCACGGCAGCGTTTTTATTTCTGCTTATATCAGCCAACAGGCTGGCAGGACTTTTTGCCAGGATCAAGCTGCCCCTGATCACAGGATTGATCGTGATGGGGGTTGTTATAGGGCCGGATGTGTTCGGATTTATCCGGGAAGACGCATTGGAGAAACTGGATTTCATCAATGAGATTGCATTGGTTTTCATTGCTTTTGCTGCAGGAGCCGAGTTACGGATCAGTGAATTCAGGGAGCGGAGACAGAGTATTATTCATATATCCGTCAGTCAGGTAGCCGTCATTTTCGGACTGGGCTCCCTCATCTTCCTGATGCTTTCGAAATTCATTCCTTTTACCAGATCTTTTCCTTTCGAGGTCAGGCTGGTTATCTCCTTGCTTACCGGAGTGATCTCGGTCGCCAGGTCGCCGGCCTCCACCATCGCCGTTATCAATGAGATGAGGGCACGCGGTCCTTTTACGCAAACCTCCTTAGGGGTAACCATCATTATTGATGTTTTCAGTATTATCCTGTTCGCCCTTGTTTTTTCCTTTGTGGAAGCATTGCTCAACGATGAACATTTCAATCTTTTTATCATCGTTATTTTACTGGGCGAGCTTGCGGTCTCCCTGATTCTGGGAATCCTGCTCGGCAGGGTGCTCTCCGGACTGATCCGGGTTAGAACCGCGATGGGTATCCGTACCCTGTTAATCCTGACAGCCGGTTTTTTCATATACATTTTGTCCCAGTTATTACGCAAATATTCCAGGGAAAACCTGGGGCTTGACTTTTACATAGAACCACTGCTGGTAAATATCATCGCCAGCTTCTGTCTGTCCAACTACACCAGGTATCGCCGCGAATTCAACACCATGCTCGAACAGGCCATGCCTTTTGTATATACGGCGTTTTTCACTTTCATAGGGGCATCCATATCATGGCATATTTTACTGAAGGTATGGACCCTTGCGTTGCTACTTTTTTTCCTGCGTATTCTGCTGATTATGGCAGGCTCATGGGTGGGCTCGGCCCTTTCCGGAGATCCACCTAAGTACAGAAGAATCATGTGGATGCCATTCATAACACAGGCCGGGGTCAGCCTGGGTCTTATCACGGTAATCATGGGGGAAGGACATGTCTGGAGTTATGAGTTCGGGACCATCCTGATCGGCACTATCATTCTGAATCAGCTCCTCGGACCTCCTCTTTTCAAATGGTCTCTGCAGCTTGCGGGAGAACATCATGTGAAAGCCCATGTTCAGGTTATGGAAGACCATGAAGCTGTCATTTTTGGCTTCGAAGCACAATCGGTCGCTTTGGCACAACAATTGTCAGCACAGAACTGGGCGGTAAAACTGATTACCGACCAGGAAACGGTTAAGGATCCGCAGATAAAAAATGTGACGATTTTGCATGAACGTGATATAACAAAGGAAAGTCTGGAAAAAATAGGAATTAATAAAACAGAAGCGATCGTGGCCATGAAAACAGACGAAGAAAATTACAGGATCTGTGAGATGGCTTATGAACATTTCGGAACTCCTAATCTCATCGTTCGTCTCAATGACCGGAAAAACTTCAATCGATTTTATCAATTGGGGGCATTGATCGTAGACCCCTCCACAGCCATCATCAGCCTGCTGGACCATATGGTAAGGGCTCCCAATGCCACCTCGCTTCTGCTGGGACACGAACCGGATCAGGATACGGCCGACATTGTGCTGCGGAACAAAAGCCTGCACGGTGTTTCCCTCCGTCATCTCGACCTGCCTGCCGATATCCTGGTGCTTGCTACCCGACGCCGCGGTCAAACCATTATCTCTACCGGCTTCACCCGCCTCAGGCTCGGCGATGTACTAACCGTTGTAGGTTCCAAAGAAAGTATCGAGGAGCTACGCTTAAAACTGGAATAAAAACTCTTAAATTCCTGAACAAATGGAAGCACAGTTCTATCAGAAAAAGGACAATCAAAAGGTACAATGTCAGCTTTGTCCGGACAACTGCATCATTACAGAAGGCCAAAGAGGCGCCTGCAAGGTACGTAAAAACATTAACGGTACTCTGATCGCCGAAAACTACGGACTGGTATCTGCTGCGCATACCGACCCCATAGAAAAAAAGCCTCTTTATCATTTTTATCCCGGCAAACCTGTTCTCTCGCTGGGAACCGCAGGTTGTAACCTGCACTGTGTCTTTTGCCAAAACTGGGAAATATCTCAGTCTACCGTAGACGAACTTACCCTTTATACCCTTCCCCCTGACGACGCGGTAAAAAAGGCTTTGCAGATCGCTGACAATATCGGCATTGCCTATACCTATAACGAACCCGTTATATGGTATGAATATGTCTATGACACTGCCATGCTTGCTCATGAAAAAGGATTGAAGAATGTAATGGTAACCAACGGGTATGTATTTCCTGATCCCCTGAAAAAGATCATGCCCCTCATAGATGCTTTCAGCGTAGATCTGAAGGCTTTTAACGAGACGTTCTATAAAAAATATACCAAATCTAAACTGCATCCGGTACTGGAAGCTTTGAAGATCATTCGCTCTCATAACAAACATTTGGAGATCACCAATCTGGTCATTCCCGGGCTGAATGACAATGAAGATGAATTCAGGCAAATGATCGGGTGGATTGCAGAAGAACTCGGTACAGAATCAATACTGCACATCTCAAGGTATTTCCCAGCATGGAAGCTGCACAACCCTCCTACCCCGACAGAAATCCTGAAGCATTTCTACCGGATCGCTAAAGAATATTTATCCTATGTTTACCTTGGAAATGTTGCCACCCTCGAAACCGGTCAGGATACAGTGTGCCCTCAATGTGGCAGTACCCTCATCAAACGAAGTGGTTATTATACCGAAGTTACAGGACTGGACGAAAAAGGAAATTGCAGAAAGTGCGGGAAGCATGTAATGGATTGTATATAGGATGGGGAGGGTTGAAGAGTTGAAGGGTTGAAGGGTTGAAGGGTTGAAGAGTTGAGGGTAGAGAAAGAGAGACGTGGAATCGGGAAAAACGTGGCGCCTCCGATGAAGAGGATGTGATGAAGAGATCCCGCAAAACACAAAATCGAAGATTAGACTCACGGCCTGAA
>DRPN01000032.1 GCA_011374625.1 Bacteroidota bacterium | reverse complement strand
TTGTCATCGGAACAGAACAACACTTTATCAGGATAATCCTGCATCAATTCGATTAGTGCTTCAAAATTTTTGGCAGCACTGCCTTCCCTTATCTGGATTTTCATACCGTAGTTGATCTTCTCCAGTGCTTCTTCCATCGTAAAACATTCATGGTCGGTTGAAATACCTGCCTCGATGTATTTTCTTGCATCTTCACCTTTCACACCTGGGGCATGTCCGTCAATCGGCTTTCCGTATTTTTTGGCCACTTCCAGCTTCCGCATCACAAACTCGTCCCTGTTGATAACTCCCGGGAAGTTCATCATTTCCGACATGTATTTAATTTCATCTTTTGCCAGTAATTCGTCCAGCTGTTCCACGCCTAATTCAAATCCTGCTGTTTCAAATGGCGTTGCCGGAACACAGGAAGAAGCGCCAAAGTAAAATTTGAACGGAACTTTTTTTCCGTTGGCAATCATGTAGTTGATTCCTTCAATGCCCAGCACATTGGCAATTTCATGCGGATCGGAAACCGTTGCCACTGTCCCGTGCACCGATGCCAGGCGGGCAAATTCCGAAGGAATAAGCATCGAACTTTCGATATGAATATGGGCATCGACCAGTCCGGGTAAGATGTAGTGATCCTCCGTAACCGTGTTATCCTCTTCCACCTTAACTATTATTCCGTCCTCCACATGAACCCGGCCTTTGAAGATAGTTTCAGCCCTCAGATCTACAATGTTTCCTGATAACGAATAGCTGTTTGTTTCCATTTTTTAATTTTATTATTTCTACCTATGCGGACTGACGTCCACTTTTACATGATTAAACTCTTTTGAAATAATGCTCAAATTACAGATCTCAAAAATATTTCCATTTATAAACTCTGCCCTATTTTATGCAAATTAATACCTTTAAACTCCTTTTGCACCGCTTCGAAGTCAGAGGTAAACCCAAGTAAAAAGCCGCCACCTCCCGACCCGCATAATTTGAGCGTAAACAGATCTTCATTTATTCCTTTTTCCCACAATCCATGAAACTCCGAAGGGATCATCGGTTTGAAATATTCCCAGAAAAAGGCTGAAAGCAGTTTTATTTCTGATAAAAAGCCCGGAATATCTCCCTCCGAAAACAAGTGAATACACCTGTTATTCAATGGTGTCAGCTTGTCTTTTACTTCTTTGTAAAATTTGTAATGCCTGCACTCATCAAAAAATAACTGTACCAGGTTGTTGGTTTTACCGGTCTGTTCCGTATCCACTAAAAAAGTAGTGAGTTCGCCGGATAAGAGGCCTTTTGGCATCGGTACTGTTTCCAGTTTTTCTTTATCATGGATCAACAGGGGTTTATTCAGGTAGGAGATCAGCGGATCGAGGCCGGAACTAATGCCGTGAAACCACGATTCCATCTGTGCAAAAATTCTTTTCAGTTCCGGCAGGCTTGTCTCCATCTTAGTTAAACCAAAATGATCGAACACCGCTGCCGATAATGCGCCTGAACTTCCGATGCCATAGCTTTGGGGTATTTGAGAATCGAAATACAAACCGTTATCCAGCGTATTTTTAAATTTCTTAAAGTCAAGGGATGTCAATAACTCGTTTTTACCGGACAGTTGTAACAGGTATTTGTAGAAACCTTTCAGGCTCTCTCGCGAGTGTTGTTGTTCTTCTGTGAGGGTTTCCGCCTGACGGAATATGCCGGAATATGCCTGATACGGTATGGTCAGCCCCATCGAATTGCAGATGACACTGTATTCACCAAACAACAAAATTTTCGCATTAAAGTTCCGGTAGGTTTCCATTTGTCAGCCCTTTAATTGTTTCGGACCTGTACCCAAAGAGTCGTCAATCCAGCGTCTTTCATCACACAGTTCTTCAAGTTCCTCTTTTATGAACTTCATAACCCCGGCGCGATGTGCAGCCGGATACAGCACATGCACATTGGGTCCCGCATCCAGGGTAAAAGCCACAGGAATATTTTCTGTTTTGCGAAATTCCCTGATCTTTTCAATAATTTCTATCGTCTCCTTTCTTATCAATATAAACCCCGGTGTTGACGACATCATCAAGCCATGCAATGTCAGGGCTTCGTTCTCTACAACTTCGATATATCGCTTCAGGTCACCCGATTTCAATACTTCGATCAATTCGGCTGTATGTTCGTTTGCCTGGCGGAACCGGCTCAGGGCAAACGGATGCCGCTCCATCAACGCATGCCCTGCCGAGCTGCCCACTTTCTTTTTCTCAGCACTTACAATCAGGATAGTATCATAAAACGACTGAAACACGGGATGCACCTCCGACAACAACGGGACGGCATATTCATCAGAATAACCGGATACATTTGACAGCGATCCCCATACAGAATATCCACCGTAAACAGAACGACAGGCACTCCCAGAGCCCAGGCGGGCCAGCTGAGAAGCCTCGCGGAAAAATGAGCTTTCCTCCTGCTCACCTGCAACAATTTGTTTCAGACTCATCACACAAAGTGCCAGTGCCGAAAAAGCCGCCGCCGAAGAAGCAATGCCCGAAGAATGGGGAAACGTATTGCTGCTGTCAAGTGTCAGGTTGTATGCTGCCAGAAAAGGGTAATCGGCAAGCAGGCTGTTTAAATAAGCAGCAATTCTTTTTTCAAATATTCTGTTTGGTGTACCATCAAATAAAAACTGCAAAGCCACTTCCCGGCCTGGCAGTCTTTTTTTGTAAGATAAAGTCGTGGTTGTAGAAGATTCTTTCAGTGTCATGCTCAGCGATGGATTGCGCGGAAGCTGATTTCCGTGCTTTCCCCAGTACTTTACCAGCGCAATGTTTGATGGACTTTGCCAGGTGATCGTGCCTTTCTCTGCCGTGTTGCTGCTCATGTTTTGTAAATTGAACGGCAAGTTACATAATTTCCCAATATTTTGATCAGAGAACCAGGCCGGCAAAGGGATAAATAATATCAAATCGCTGATTGTGCATCTGCCGGATAAATTCTTCCCGGGACATCCTGCTTGTTACCAACACAAAATCTCCGCCCCAGGCTCCCAGGGATTTAACAGCACCCTGATATTCCGAAAAATACAACTCTTTAACTACAGGTTGCCGCAGAACCGAGGACATGATCTGTTCATGTTCATTCAGTAAGGCCTCAAAATCTTCCAGCTTTTTGGTTTTGGGTATTTCTCTTGTAATATCTGTTATCTTCTGAATGTCTGCTTTTTCGAAAACAGCCTCTTTCTGAAAACTTTTAATGCTTCCGGCGGTTTGTTGCTTCCTGCCCAGATAGACGAAATACAGCTGGTCCTTAAACAGAGGGGAAAAATCAATCCGCGAAACGTTCCTGTTGTTTCCGGTTCGTTGAAAAGTTACAGGGCCGTCCGCATCAGCACAGGCAATATCGTAACCCGAGCCTCCAAAGGTTTCCTGTTGTAACACATAGGGATCTGCCTTTGCCCAGCGTGCCACGCAATAAACCAGTGTCGAACTGGAGCCAAAACCATAATCGGGATCAAAGTCAAGGTTTGTGGTTGCCGTCAGTCCCTGTTCATTTGTCAGGAAATTTTCTGCTTGTTTTTTTACATTCAGTAACAACGACCTGAGCTGTTCCGACATATCGCTATCAGAAGTTTCGAGTACCTCCAGCGAGGGAAGCTTAAACACAGCTGTAAACCACAATCCGCCGGGAGCATTGGCCTGCCATTGCAACAGCCCGCTCTTATTTTTCTGAACCGTTAAACTTTGTCCGTATTTTAAAGGAACTGCCAGGGCTTCGGCGCCATGAAGCACCAGATACTCTCCGGTGATGAGCAGTTTGCCGTTGGCGAACCATTTATTTTTCAAGGTTTCGGGTTTTATTCAGAAACTGCCGTACATTGTTAAAGGAAACTTTCTGCCCGATGAAATACTCTACGGCTTTTGTTTTTTCTTCATCAGTGGCTTCAAAATGATTCAGGATATTCATCAGGTGTATTTTCATGTGGCCCATCTGGATACCTTTGGTTACCAGCGAGCGCACAGCTGCGAAGTTGTTGGCCAGACCCACTGATGCGGCAATCATCATTAACTCCTCGGCAGAAGGATTACCCAGCATCTCCAGCGATTGTTTTGCCAGAGGATGTAACGAAGTCAGTCCACCGACTGTTCCAAGTGCCATTGGCAATGTTAATGAATAAATGAACTTGCCGTCTTTCAACTCTACTGTAGAAAGGCTTTTGTATTTTCCTGTTCTTGCCGCATAGGTATGCCCTGCTGCTTCCACAGCCCTGAAATCGTTGCCTGTAGCTATTACCACAGCATCCACTCCGTTAAAAATTCCTTTGTTATGGGTCGTGGCCCGGTACACATCTTCTTCGGCAATTCGGACAGCCAGCTGAAACTTGCTGGCAAATTCTTCACCTGTCATTGAATCATCTACATTATCCAGTTCCTCAATATCGCATTCAACCCACGATCTTACGACACAATCGGGGGTGTAGTTGGACAGAATGGACATGATGATCTGCGGTTCTTTTTCTTCTCCTTCAAACAGTTCATGATCGCCAAGAAAAGATTTCAGCGCAACAGAAAATTCTTCGAGGCACGAATTGATAAAATTGGCCCCCATAGAATCCTTTGTATTGAACGAAGCAAGCAACTGGTAATAGTCGGGGATTTTGTCCGTCATGTCGATCAGTTCAAAATCGAGGATGCCACCACCTCTGGCCTCCATATTCGCCGTAATCTTTGCTGTGGCACCCCGCAAAAAGGTTTTTAGCTCATCAAATACCGACAGCAGTTTTTGTTTATCCCCTTTCCATAAAAAATGCACCTGGCCCAGTTTTACCGTATCGATAATCTCGGCTTTAAAGCCACCGCGTTCCAGCCAGAATTTAGCACTTGACGAAGCTGCAGCGACTACCGAGCTTTCTTCGATTACCAAAGGCACCAGGTAATTCTTCCCGTTGATTAATACATTAGGCGCTACGCCATAAGGAATATAGAAATTAGAGATGGTGTTTTCACTGAACTCATCAAATATTTTTTGCACCTTGTTGTCCGAGTGCCAGAAACTCATCATCAGGTCCATTGCCTCCACCTGCTTATCCATCAATTCGGCGACAATCTTCAGTTTGTCTTCCTTCAGGAGTTTGGAGAACCCCTTGATGATAATATCACGTTTACGTCTTCTTGGCATTTCCTGTTTGTCACTAAACTTTTAACTAAAAAACCCAGCAGTTACCATTCATCCGGTTTCTTTTCCGGTTCAGGTTTCATTTTTTCTTTAAGCGAGGCAATCCAGTCCTGTGCATATTTATCCACCTGATCGAGGTATTCATTCCAACGGATATCGTAAGCCGGATCACTTTTATTCATCCATTTTGCCACCGGCTGCCGTGTTGTTGATTTGAATAAAAAATTATTCAATGTATAACGATACCTGTCCTGCTTCAATTCAATTGTAAAATCGTAGCCGATCATACCGGCGGCTATTTTATTCCCGTCTTTATCTGTATAATAAATACGAAACTGGTGTTTGCCCACGATTTTTCCTGTTTCCACATCCCGCAACGAAGTAACGCGCACGGGGTCTTTGTAAAAATCATTCAGCCAGTAAACACACCTGTTGAACAACTGCTGTTTTGTTCCATCCTGTTCCACCACCTCGCGATATTGTATTCTTCCCGTTTCAGGATCGACAGGCAGTTTTTCCTGTGCCCATAACATACCGGCCATCAATATTAATAATGCGGTCAGTTTAATTTTCATGTGTTTAAAATTTTGTTTGTTGTTCCATGTTCCCAATTAAAAACTTCTTTCGGAACGATTTATTTTGTCATCGCGAAGTTACGGGCAAAATTACAATTAAATACCATCAATTGTAAAACTGCGCATAAGTGCGATAAAACATGTTCCTTCTGATGCGGTTTCTTTAAAAGAAACACCATAAAAAAAACCTGCCAGAGACTGACAGGTTTTATATAATTTATGAATGTGCTTACATCATTCCCGGCATTCCACCGCCACCCATAGGAGGCATTGGAGGAGCAGCAGGGTTCTCTTCTTTGTGCTCAGCCAATACACATTCCGTAGTCAGCAACATGCTGGCAATAGAAGCGGCATTTTCCAGAGCTATACGTGTTACTTTGGTCGGGTCGATAACACCGGCTTTAAACAGGGGCTCATATTTTTCTGTCCTGGCGTTAAATCCGAAGTCATCTTTTCCTTCTTTTACTTTGTTTACCACTACAGAACCTTCCAGTCCGGCATTCTCCACAATCTGGCGGAGTGGCTCTTCCAAAGCTCTTTTAACTATGGTTACGCCTGTTTCCTCGTCTTCGTTTTCCACTTTTACTTTGTTCAAAGCATCAATGGCACGCAGGAAAGCAACGCCACCACCCGGGATGATTCCCTCTTCGGTTGCAGCCCTGGTCGCAGCTAAAGCGTCTTCGAAACGGTCTTTCTTTTCTTTCATTTCCACTTCGCTGGCAGCACCGACATAAATAACGGCAACACCACCGGCCAGTTTTGCCAGACGTTCCTGTAATTTTTCTTTGTCATAGTCAGAAGTAGTAGTTTCGATCAGCGCTTTGATCTGGCTTACACGGGCTCCGATATTTTCTTTATCGCCTTTTCCACTGACAATTGTTGTATCTTCTTTGTCAACAGTTACTTTCTCTGCTTCGCCGAGCATCTCCAGTGTTGTATCTTCCAGTTTGTAGCCTTTTTCTTCCGAAATTACGATGCCACCGGTAAGGATAGCAATATCTTCCAGCATTTCTTTCCTTCTGTCGCCAAAACCGGGAGCTTTAACAGCAACTACTTTCAGCGAACCACGCAGACGGTTAACAACCAGTGTTGCCAATGCTTCACCTTCGATATCCTCGGAAATAATAACTAAAGCCCTGCCTGTTTGTGCCGTTTTTTCAAGAACCGGCAGCAAGTCTTTCATTACAGATATCTTTTTGTCGTGGATCAGGATGTACGGTGATTCGTAAACTGCTTCCATTTTTTCAGCATCGGTAATAAAATAAGGCGAAATGTAACCACGGTCGAACTGCATTCCTTCCACAACATCCACGTAAGTGTCAATACCTTTTGCTTCTTCAATGGTAATTACACCTTCTTTCTTTACTTTGCCCATGGCTTCGGCAATAAGTTTACCAATAAACCTGTCATTGTTTGCCGAAATAGCGGCTACCTGCTCAATTTTTTCGCCGTCGTCACCAATTTCCTGTGTTTGTTTCTTGAGCGAGTCAACAACTTTTTCCACAGCTTTATCAATTCCTCTTTTCAAGTCCATCGGGTTTGCTCCGGCAGTAACGTTTTTAAGGCCGGTAGCAAAAATAGATTGTGCCAGAACGGTAGCAGTTGTTGTACCGTCACCAGCCAGGTCGTTTGTTTTAGAAGCAACTTCTTTTACCATTTGTGCTCCCATATTTTCAACGTTGTCGGTAAGGTCAATTTCTTTAGCCACCGTAACACCGTCTTTTGTAACCTGGGGCGCTCCGAATGATTTTTCAATAATTACGTTTCTTCCTTTAGGTCCTAAGGTTACTTTAACCGCATCAGTTAAAGCATCTACTCCTTTTTTCAGTGCTTCTCTAGCATCGTGATTGAATACAATGTCTTTTGCCATCTTTTTATGTTTTTGTTTTTTTAATGATTGTTTTACTCATATTAAATGACTGCAAGGATTTCCTCTTCTTTCATAATGAGGTAATCATTACCATCGATGGTCAGTTCGGTACCGGCATATTTACCATAGAGTACCTTGTCACCAATTTTAACAGTCAACGGATTCTCTTCACTCTCTGAAACAGCTACAACCGTTCCCTTCTGGGGTTTTTCTTTGGCTGTGTCCGGAATGATAATTCCTGAAGCTGTTTTTTCTTCAGCTTGTGCCGGCTCAATTACTACCCGGTCACCAAGTGGTTTGATATTTACTTTTGCCATAATTCGATATTTAAAGTTTGCTTTTGGCATGTCATATTTTGTGCCAAAGCACAATTCAAAAAAAAATGTCAGAATGATGTGACATTCTGACATTTTAATTTTTTCAGGTGTAAAGCCCTTCCGGTCTTCTACTAATTTTCTTCCTTTGGAGGAGGTGTTTGAAAATCGACAGGAGCCGGTTGGTTTACATCTTCCAGTTGTTCTCTTAATTGCGTGTCTTGTGAGCTGAGGTTCTCCACATTCCGGGGAACGATCATCGTTGCCGACAAACTCAACACCAGCAATACTATCGACAAAGTCCAGGTAGCTTTTTCAAGAAAATCGGCTGTTTGTCTGACACCCATAAACTGGGATCCTGTACCGGCAAAATTTGCTGCCAGTCCACCGCCTTTTGGATTCTGTACCAATACGATGAGTCCTAAGAGGACACAAACAACTAAAATCAGTATGGAAATAAAATAATACATTCTATAAAGTTTTAAGTTTCAAGTTCTTTTTCTGCTTTTTCAATCAGGGCTGCAAAGTAAGCACTTTTTTCTGGAAATTTCAAACTTAATTTTTGATAGGTTTTTATCGCTTTATCGTAGAAGCCCTGATCCATATATATTTTTGCAAGTGTCTCGCTCACAATGTTCTCCTGATCCACCACACTTGACCGGGCGGCATCAACAGGATTAAAGAAAGTTCCTTTTTGCCGTGTGATACTCGGTTCATTTTCAATGAACTTATCGATTAACTCTGTTTTCGTTTCCCTGGGAAGCTCTTTTTCCTCCCCGGTAATTCGTGCCTGTTCCGCTTCGATCTGCGCTATTCGCTCCTGAACAATTCTTTTCAGTTCACTGATTTTGTCCTCTTCCATTTGCTTTACTTCAACAGGCTGCTCACTTGCTTTCTCTTCTTCCGTTTCTATTTCCACATGTTCGTCGGGAAGGGATACGGGAATCTCTTTTTCTCCGGTCTGATAAATTCGTTTTTTCAGTGTTGCTCTGTCGCCGGCATAAATAGCCGTAAGTTTCAGTTCGGTATCGTATCGGATGCTTTTGCCTTTGTATAAAGCGGTAGTTAACAATACTCTGGCCGACTGGCAATACGGAAAGTCATGCACAAGTTCCATGAGCGGAGAAACGGATTCTTCCGCCAGAATGACGGGATTAAGTATATATCCGTTAAACGATTCTTTATTCATCAGCACACTACCAATTAATTACAGCCTTGTTGAAAATATCCGTTGTCAGCATTTCCGTGATGCCCAGAATCAGCTCTTCTTTCACAGAATTATAATCTGCGTCGGATTGATAATCAAGATAATGCGAGAATTTCTGTTCGAAATCCTTATTGGGTTCATATGAATTCACAAAACGCACATTTACCGTTATTGTCAGCCTGTTCAGGGCAGATGTCTGGTCACCCTGAATAGCTACCGGTGTTGTTTTATAATCGATTATCTCTCCTTCGATGGCCAGATCGCCGTTCCTTTCCACCATTTCAAGATTGGTTTGCCTGGTAAACTGGTCTCTTAACGCATTGGTAAAAATGGCACTTAAAACCGGTTCCACCAATTGTGCTTTATTCGGAAAATACTGTACCGACATCGTTTTGGCTTCAGGAGGTATGGAAGCTCCCGTAAAAGAATAAACACCACAGCCTGTGAATAACCATGCAAAACCAAACATGAGAAACAATAAATGTTTCCGCCACATGCTATGATACCGGTTGCTGTTCATTAGTTGTTAATATTGTATTCCTTGATTTTCCGGTAAAGCGTTCGTTCAGAAATACCAAGCTCTTTGGCCGCACTTTTTCTTTTTCCGTTATATTTCTCCA
>DRPN01000068.1 GCA_011374625.1 Bacteroidota bacterium | reverse complement strand
TTAGGACCCCTTTCTTTCGACTTTTTCGTCGGTCATTAAGCCTATCCCTGGCAAGTTGCTCCCCAGCAGAGCTTGCTTCCGTTTCAGCTTAACAAAACAATGTTACGAAAAAAATTAACAGGTATTTTTTTAACTGAAAAATCCCAGCCTCAATTTTGTCCATTACTCCGACAACCTCGTTTTCAAACAGGCCCATTTATTTTTAGCACAAAAGCATAAGTTAATACATATATAGATGTCAAACTTGAAGAGGAAAATCGTTATCCAAAACGTTAATCTGGAATTTATTTACTCAAATGATTTTTAGAGGAAATATAAAGTTTCTGTCTGAGTTGTAAAAATTTTCTTCACCCATGTAACCGCTTTGCTCTCCCATGAATTTTTTTAATCATTTTCCTGTGTGGATAGCAGTCCGCAGGCTGCATAAATATCCTGGCCGCGTGAACGGCGTATGGTAGAAATCAACCCTTTTGTTTTCAGCCGGTCACTGAACTGCTCCACCTCATGAATGGAAGGACTGTGGAGCGAAACGCCGGGGATCTCATGATAACGGATCAGGTTAATGCGGCATCTCAGACCGTTGAGTAACCGGGCCAGCTCTTTTACGTGGGCCGGAGTATCGTTCAGGCCCTTGAACAGAATATATTCAAAAGAGATGCGGCGCTGACCGTGCCAATCGTATTTTTTTACAAAATCGATCACATGGCTGATGGGGTATTTTTTTTGCAAAGGCATCAGATAAGCCCGTTCATCATCAAAAGGAGAATGAAGACTGACAGCCAGATGAGCCTGGCTCTTTTCCAGAAAATCTTTCATGGCAGGCAGGATACCTATTGTTGAAACGGTAATGCGCCGCGGGCTCCAGGCAAAACCCCGGGGAGATGTAAGTATTTCAATACTTTTCAGAACAGCTTCCGGGTTGTCCAGCGGCTCCCCCATACCCATATATACAATATTGGTGAGCTTTTCGTTTTCCGGTACCGAAACTACCTGGTTCAGGATCTCTCCGGCACTGAGGTGACCGTGGAAGCCCTGTTTACCGGTCATGCAAAAAAGACATCCCATCTTACACCCTACCTGGGTGCTGATACACAGGGTGTGACGGTTCTTTTCCGGGATATAGGCCGTTTCGATGAATTGACCGTTTTTGGTTGGAAACAGATATTTCCTGGTTCCGTCGACAGATTCCTGCATGCTCCGGGCATCATACAGGCCGGTAGAGTATTTTTTCTTCAGTTTATCCCTGCCTGCTTTGGAAAGATTGGTCATCCCGTCTATGGTACGCACTTTTTTATGATAGAACCATTGTGCAATCTGACCGGCACTGTAACGGGGCAGCCCTTCCGCCAGGACGATCGTCTGCAGCTCTGTCAATGTTTTTCCGAAAAGGGACTCTTTCATGATTCCTTCTCTCATCGATGAGAAGACAAATGTAATAAAAAAGGCCGCTCCTGAGGTCTTTTTCGGTATTCAGGGAAATGATCATTTATATATTCACTTTCAGGCGTTTATGAACAACAACAATGATGCTTCTTTCCCATGGATAAAAATTTTACACATGCACTGGAAAACCAATTGTCAAAAGTGCAGTGACAACACAATACCAATCTTCCCCGATTGTAAAAATCAGGTAAATATCAAAAGAGAAAAATGGTATCGCTAATTATTTTTCAAATTTGTGGTCCATAAGTATGCAAGCAATTGTGAGGAGCCACGTGCTATTGGCAACGTGAAAAAAATTGATTGCATGATTTACCCCAAGAAAAGCCCCTTTGTTGAAAAAGTTGATCAATCCGCCCAGCATAAGTAAAAAGGCGATGATCCCGGTGACCCATGCTAGTTTTTTCATGATGAATTTTTTTAGTACAATTATATCGTACAAGATACAAAAAATATCGCTATTAAAAAATGTAATATTTGTCCGGATCAGGAATAAAACTCCCGGACAGAAGATGTTTTATTTTTTCACCACCGTTTTTCCTTCGGAAATAGTTATTGCCGATTTCATCGAAAAATCGGCTTTTGAACTACATAACCGTCTGAGTTTGCTTTAAAAACGCCTGAGAGAAAAGCTGAATCTTCATAAACTCGTTACCGGAACAATACACAGCATATTTAAGATAATTTTAATTTGCACTTCATCAAACAAACATATCTTATGAAAAATTTCCTGTCCTAAAACAAGTACGAAAGAAGATTGAATAATAATAAATCCACAAAATCAAAGAGAGAAAGAGTTTGGATTTCCTACAAGATACCTACGTAGTGGTAGAATGCATATTACGAATAAAAAACAATTGCAACCTTATCGCTACAGAATCGTATAAAACTGCATCTGAAAAATATTCTTTATCTTTGGTATAAATATTGGGTTATTATGAAAACAAAAATTTTTATTGGCGGATTTATCCTGTTGTTTGTTTTCGGAGTGGAGGGATTTTCCCAAAATGCTAAAAAGTATTACAAAACCGGGCAGGAGTTTTTAAACAAAAAGGCTTATCAGGATGCAATAGGTCAGTTTTCCAGGGCCATCCAACTAAAGCCGGAGTTTACCAAAGCGTATGTGGCGAGAGCAGAAGTTTATGAACAATTGAATCAACCTGAAAAAGCACTGGATGATTACAAGAGGGCGCTGGTATTTGTCAATAATGATGCGGCCCTGTATTACCGTGCGGGAAAGATACTCAACAGCCTGGGGCGTTATCAGGAGGCCGTGGATATGCTCAATCACGCCACCAGATTGGAAAAAAAACCGATGAGTGCCTTGCAGGAAAAGGCGAAGGCATTGATGACCCTGAAAAAATACAAGGAAGCATTGTATGCTGCCGATTCGGCCAAAAAGATCAGGGAGACCCCGTTAAATTATTTCCTGCTGGGAGAAGCCAATGAAAAACTGTCAAACCTGAACGAAGCAGAGAAAGATTACCGCATGGCTGTCAACCTGAGCAACAGATATACTGATGCACATCTGGCATTGGCTTCACTCTATCTGAAACAGGACAAGACCGAACCGGCAATCAATGAGTGCAATTATGTATTGTCGTATGATAACAAGAACACGCAGGCTTATCTTATCCGTAGCAAGGTGTATGTAAAACAACTGGACATGCCCAATGCCATTAATGATATTTCCAGAATACTTTTGATAGAACCTGATAATCCGGAAATGTTTTTCCTGCGTGGAAAATATTATCAGCAGTTCAACCAGCATATCAATGCTATCACTGATTTTACCAAGGTGATCAGTTTGCGGCCCGATGACCCTGATACCTATATGGCCCGGGCCAAATCCTATGAGGATATCCTGGATTATAAATCTGCAGAAAAAGATTACAAAACCATCGCCAAATTGACAAAAAATAATGCAAAGGCTGAAAAAATGCTGAAAGAGGCACAGAAAAGATTATATGAGCTGAACCGTGAAAGCGACAAACCTGAAATATCTTTGCTGATTCCCAAACCGGATGACAGTAAAAGGATCAACGTGCCGGAGAATAAAAAAGAAGTAATACTGAAAGGGATGGTAAAAGACCAGAGCGACCTGGAATATCTGAAGATCAACGGCCAGCCGGCTCATCTGGACAAGAAAAACGGAACCGTGGAGTTTCTGGCCAATATAGAACTGCACGACACCAACGAAATCATGATCGAAGCCAGCGATATTTATCACAATGTTGCCAGGGACGGGTTTTTTATCCGCAGGACGGAAGTCAATCCGCCGGAAGTGGAAATCCTTGCGCCTTATGCTTCGGACAACGGGGAAATCTACCTGGAATCGCCCGACCCGGAACTATACATAGAGGGGAAGATCAATGACGAAAGTCCCATAAAAACGATTATGATCAACGGTATCTATGCCAGCTACAAACCGGATGAGGTCAATCCCCATTTTTCTGCTACGATCAACATTATGAACAAAAATCATTTTGACGTAACGGCTGAAGATATTTACGGGAATAAAAGTACTACCAGTTATAAACTCAATCGCGAGGGGATTGCCCTGACAGCAGAAAACCCCATGGGGAAAACGTGGGCTGTCTTTATCGAAAACTCCAATTATCTGACGTTTGCCTCGCTCGACGGACCGCCTAAGGATATCTCACTGATGAAAAAGGCCCTGGCCCGATACCGGATTAGCAATATCATTGTTAAGAAAGACATGACCAAGGAGCAGATGGAAAGATTTTTTTCAATTGAGTTGCGGGATCTGGTACGCAGCAACCATGTCAACTCTATTCTGATATGGTATGCCGGCCACGGAAAGTCCATCAACGAAACGGGCTACTGGATTCCGGTAGACGCTAAACGGGATGACGAGTTTACCTATTTCAATATCAGCAACCTGAAAGGGGCTCTGCAGGCCTATGCCAAATGGGTGACCCATATTCTGGTAATCACCGATGCCTGTGAATCAGGACCTTCCTTTTATCAGGCTATGCGGGCTATCCCGAAAGTAAGAAGTTGTGACGACTGGAAAGCCACCCATTTCAAATCCTCTCAGGTATTTTCTTCGGCAGGATATGAGCTGGCTGTGGATAATTCACAATTTACACGCACATTTGCCAATACCTTGCTAAACAACCCGGATGCCTGTATTCCGATTGAGAGCATTGTGAGCAAGGTAACCAAGGCTGTGGTACAGAATAACCAGCAAAAACCACAATTCGGGAAGATTGCAGGGCTGGAGGATGAAGACGGGACTTTTTTCTTTATTGCAAAATAACATGAGTTGATTTTATGAAATACTTCTTCCGCATTTATACGGGAAGCCATTACCAGAGGATTTTTTTATTGATTTTTTCCCTACTGATATTTTCCCCCGGCAAGGCACAGAAATATTTCTTTGACAACTATGGTGTGGAAGAAGGACTGAGCTCTTCCAAAGTCTACACGATTTTTCAGGATCATAACGACCTGGTGTGGCTGGGCACGGAAGCGGGGTTGTCCCGGTTTGACGGAAAGGAGTTTAAGGATTTTACCTCAGAGCAGGGGATGTCCGAAAACGGGGTGTTTGCCATCATGGAAGATTCGCACGACAACCTGTGGTTCGGGCATCTGGACGGAGGTATTACCCGTTATGACGGTCATCATTTTGAAGTAATCCGTTTCGATTCGCTTACGATCAACGGAGATATTACTTCTTTTACGGAAACGCAGGATCATAAAATATGGATTACTACGAGCGCTTCGGGTGCTCTGCTGGTGGAGAATCCTTTCGGTCCCGTCGGGAAGATGAAGGTAAGACAGTATCTGGGAAGAAAAGGCCTGAGCGACCAGATCTTTAACGCATATATGTCGAAGAACTACCGTTATTTTTGCTTGTCGGATGTAGGGGTACATCTTTATATCCCGGAGAAAGACAGCTTCGAGATATTTATCCTGAAGCCTTTCACCCATTATTTTATGAAAACATGCATGCTGGAAGACCGGGAGGGAAACCTCTGGTTCGGAACCTACCACGGCGGCTTATATGAATACAGCAAAAAAAGGGATACCTTACGTATTTTTGACAGTAAACGTGACGGACTGGCTCATAACTGGATCAGTTGTTTGCTGGAAGACAACCAGGGAACCCTCTGGGTAGGCACCTGGGGGGGAGGGATCACCCGTATCCGCAACGGGAAACTGAAGACGTACAACAATACAAACGGACTGCAGGATAACTTTATCAAATGCCTGGTGGAGGACCATGAAGGAAATATCCTGATAGGAACCCAGTATCACGGGATGAGCATTTTCAAGGGAGAAGAGTTTATTGTTATTGATAAGGGTGACGGCCTGAGTAATTCCACGGTCTCAGCGTCTATCAGAGTCCGGACAATGCCTATTGGTTTGGTACCAACGAAGGAATTACGGTTTATGATCCTTTTAAAGAACCGGATAAGCGGTTCAATTATTATTCCCGCAAGAAAAACGGCATTGAGAATATCATTCGTTTTATTGTAAACGATTCCCGCAAACATCTTTGGATCGGAACCTACCAGGGGGGTATTTTTGAGTATGATCCTGTGAGAAATCAGTTTTATTATGATTCCTATCTTAACAACCGTTATCTGTACCGGGACCTGATCATAACAGCGCTGGTGGTGGATAAGAATGACCATGTCTGGGCCGGCACCAACGACGGAGTGACCTACTTCGAGCCGGAAACAAAAAAGGGTACCCGGTATTCGCAGGGGGACGGTCTGGTGGGCAATGGCATCACTGCGCTGTATTATGACCGGGGAAAAGATAAACTGTGGATCGGCTCGGAACGCAAGAAAGGACTGACCTGTTATGATTTCAAGACCGGGAAATTCGAGCGGAAGATATTGTCCAAAAAGATCACCCCGCTGGCGATCACTTCCGGTCCGGACGGCACCCTGTGGCTGGGCACCAATGTAGGGTTGTTTGCCTGTAACGGAGATTCTCTCACCTTGCACCTGACTGAAGAAGATGGCCTGCTGACCAACCGTGTCAACCTGGTGAACACCGATAAAAACGGGAATATTTACATAGGCACCAGCAAGGGACTGAATAAGTATATTCCGGACAGAAAGCAAATGGTCGTATATACACGCCGCAATGGCTTTGCAGGCATAGAGACCCAACGGAATGCTACCCTCAGGGATCGGCAGGGATATCTGTGGTTCGGCACGGCCAACGGTGCTATTCGCTATGATCCTGGTTTTGTCCGAAAAATCAATGCCGAACCTCTGACCCATATTCGCAGTATGGAGGTCAATTACGAACCGCGCCCGATGATGCCCGGGATGAAACTGAGCTATCATGAGAAGTCTGTCATTTTTCATTATTACAGCATCAGTCTGACCAATCCTGATGCGGTTCGTTATCAGGTGATGCTCAAGGGTGCCGACGCCGGATGGCGTCCGGTAACCACAGAGACCAGAGCGACTTATTCGGCTCTGTCGCCCGGACATTACACTTTTATGGTGAAGGCAAAGAACAGCGAAGGTATATGGAACAGCCATCCGGTGACTTTTTCCTTTACCATACGACCTCCCTTTTATCTCACCTGGTGGTTTATCTCGCTGGTCATCATCCTGGCCGGCCTGGGGATATGGAGCTATATCAAAATCAGGGAACGCAATCTGATACGGGAAAAACTGATTCTCGAAGAGAAAGTAATCCAGCGTACGGCAGAAGTGGTGGAGAAAAGCAAGGAACTGGAAGAGAAAAACAAGGATATCACCGACAGCATCCGTTATGCCAAAAGGATACAGAATGCTATCCTGCCACCTGTGGATGAAGTGCCTAACTCCTTCGTGCTGTTCAAACCCAAGGATATTGTGAGCGGTGACTTTTACTGGTACAACATTCTGGAGACGAAAGTGTTTATTGCTGCTGTAGACTGTACAGGACACGGTGTGCCGGGAGCGTTTATGTCATTTATCGGATATAATTCGCTAAACAAAATTGTCAATGAATACAAGATCAACAAAGCAGCATCCATCCTGGATTATCTGAATGATGAGATATACCGCACCCTGCATGTACAGTCGAGGGTTGAAGAGGTGAAAGACGGCATGGACCTGGCCCTGATCGTTTATGACAGAAAGACCCGCATCCTGGAATATGCCGGGGCCCACAACCCTCTGTATTTAATCCGTAAGGATAAACTGCAGGAGATAAAAGCCGACCGTTTTTCCATCGGAATGACCTCCATGGATCAGGGTCGCAAGTTTACAAACCATGAAATCACGATAGAAACGGGCAATATGATCTATATTTTCTCGGATGGTTATGCCGACCAGTTTGGGGGACCTGACGGTAAGAAATTCAAGTCGCGCCAGATGAAAGAACTCTTCCTGAAGATTAATCATCTAGGCCTGAAAAAACAGAGACAAATCCTGGATGATACCATCGAGAAATGGCGGGGCTGTGAAGCCCAGGTGGATGATATCCTGTTGATAGGAACAAGGTTTGAATAGAATTAACACAAAACTGAATTAATTCCGGCAATTTTTTTAGTGTGAGCAAAGACAATATCCTCAACATAAAATTTTAATTTGTTATAAAGTTTGAAATGAAAAATCGGCATAACCAGGCCGGGTCAATTTGCCCCGGATTACCTGGGTCAGTTTCACCGGAATTTACAATTCAAAACTGGTATTATCATCCTCGGCTATCAATATCGTTTTATTAGTGTTTGTTTATTTTGTTTATAAATTTATTGCTTTATCAGAATTCGGTTTTTTTGTTATTAGTTTTTTGATACAACTACACTTTTGTCAAATCGGACATAAAATGTTGAACCTTTCCCTAAGGTTGATTCCAAGCTTATTGTGCCTCCCAGCATTTCTACATAGCTTTTGGCAATGGATAATCCAAGTCCACTCCCTTCTGTAGAATGGACATGTTGTTTATCATTTACCCTGTAAAATCTATCGAAAATAGGTTCTTTCAGGTTTTCAGGAATTCCCAAGCCACTATCTTTTACAGATAACACAAGTTCATTTTTGTCTTTTTGTAACGAAATCTCAACGTAACCCTTATCGGTGTATTTAATCGCATTACTAATCAAATTGGTTAATATTGACTCGATTTTTAACCTATCCGATTGAACAAATAGTTCTTCATCCGGAAGATTAAGCGTAAAATCCAATCCTTTGCTTTTTGCTTTCAAGCTTAAACGTTGATATTGTTCGCGAATTAACTCTGAGAGATTAAACTCCGAGTAATTCAATTGTATCGCACCGGCATCTATTTGAGAAACTTCGATAATGGCATTAATGGTATTCAATAAGCGTTCAGCGCTTATGTTAACAATCTCGATGTAATCGTTTTTGTTCTTTTCGTCAAGGTTAGGCTCTTTCAGCAACTGCAGGAAGCCCAATATGCCATTCATGGGTGTGCGTATCTCGTGGCTCATATTAGCCAGGAAGGCCGATTTCAACCGGTCGCTTTCTTCTGCTTTTTCTTTAGCTTTTTTCAGCTCATGGGTATATTGTTGAATCTCTTCTATTTTTGCTGTAAGTTCTTCGTTTTGGACCGATAGCAATCTATTTAAACGCTCAAGTTCTTCATTTCTTTTTTTGTTTCTAATGGCAAGGCTCACCGGCACAGCAATTTTTTCCAACAACTCCAGGTCGGATGGAGTGTAGGCATTTTCATCGGTATAATTTTGACTAACCATAATACCAATTACTTTATCCTCTATTTGTAGAGGAATCCCTATCCAGGCCAGGCTGTCGGTTCCGATTCGTTCAATAATTCCTTCTTTCTCAAGCCGAATTATATCGTCATGTTTTGCTAAAAAGGACTTTTGGTTTTTTACCACATAATGCGACATCGTTTTATCAGACGGAAAAACTTCAAAATGGTCAATGGTGTCGGAGTAGTACGGGAGTTGAAAAGTATTGGATTGCTCATCGTATAGAGCTACAAAAAAGTTAGAGGTATCAATAAGTTTGTTTATTTCTTGTTTAACAAATTCAAGAAACTCTTTAAGGTTATCGGTATTTAAGACGGCACTTGTTATATGGTGAATTATTTCGTGTGTTTTTTTAAGTCGTGATGCATTTATCGCCTTCTTAATGGAATATGGGAGTCTCCGGATATGCCTTGGACTCTTTATAATATAATCGCTGGCACTTCGTTTCATGGCTTCAACGGCAATCTCTTCGGAACCGGTACCCGTAACAATAACTACCGGAATTTCGGGGTAGTTGGCTTTGATAAAATCGATAACTTGTAATCCCTCGTATCCAAGTATATTAAAATCGGAGAGTACCAAGTCGAATTTTTGTTCCGAGAGCAGTTTTTCGAATTC
>DRPN01000051.1 GCA_011374625.1 Bacteroidota bacterium | reverse complement strand
GAGTGGTTGCCCTCTTTGCCTTTGCATATCTTGCTTTACCGGGCTTTAGGATGGGAGCCGCCAATGTTTGCCCATCTTCCTCTTATCCTGAAACCCGATGGAAAAGGCAAGCTGAGCAAAAGGGATGGGGATCGGTTGGGGTTTCCCGTGTTTCCGTTAAACTGGAAGACACCTGAAGGAGAAGTATATCCGGGATACCGTGAGCAGGGTTATTTTCCGGAAGCTTTTGTAAATATGCTGGCATTGCTGGGCTGGAATCCGGGAACGGATAAAGAGATCTTCTCCATGGATGAACTGATCGAACAGTTTTCTCTCGAACGAATCAACAAGGCAGGGGCCAGGTTTGATCCACAAAAAGCCCGCTGGTTCAACCACCAGTTTTTGCAATTGAAAACCGAACGGGAAGTGGCAGAGCTGTTTCTCCCGCTGTTGATGGAAAAAGGAATAACAGCTGATTTGCCATTCGTGGAAAGAGTGGTGAGCCTGGTCAGGGAACGCGTGGATTTTGTAAAGGATTTATGGGACGAAACCTTTTTCTTTTTCAAAGCGCCTGACCAATATGATGAAAAGGTCGTTAAAAAACGCTGGAAAGGAGATGTACCGGAGCTGATGCGGGAACTCTCTGAGATACTGGCGGAGACAACCCCTTTTGACAGCCATACGTTGGAAAAGAACGTTAAACAATGGATCGAACAGCATAAGACCGGTATGGGAAAGGTGCTAAATGCCTTGCGCCTGCTGTTGGTTGGAGCCTCCAAGGGACCTCATCTTTTTGATATCATGGCAATGATTGGGAAGGAAGAAACACTGAAGAGGATTGAGAACGGACTGAAGAAATTGCCGGAATAATAATGCCCAGCTCTCAAGACACAAAGAGTTTCCGGATTTTCTGAAGATTGTGCTCTTTGCCTTTCACAAATCATGAATATTTATAAGGCTTACTTTTTCAATATACATTGATTTCATAAGGTAATCTTGTCATCACAGGTATTCTGTTTTTTGTATCCATAATCACCTTCCATGTCTGATAGAGACCTCTCAACTCATGAGGTATGGTTCTCATCCGAACATCACCGGTAAGTTGTTTGATCAGTTTCTGATAGGGATCCTCCACTACCGGCAGGGTAATTGTGCGATAATTATCCAGGTGAGCCATTTGGGCTGCTGCATTTATGGCATCATACAGTCCGCCAAAGGTATCGGCCAGGCCATTTTCAACGGCATTGATACCGCTCCAGACTCTACCTTGCCCTATGGAATCGACGTAAGAAGCTCGCAAGTGACGCCCTTGGCTGACATGATTAACGAAAGTCTTATAGGTGTTTTCGATTTGAACGGACAGGAATGCTTTCTCACCGGAAGAGAGGGGCCGGTAGATAGAACCGAAGTCGGCATATTTATTCGTTTTTTCCACGTCGAAAGTAATGCCCAGCTTGTCTTCGAGTAATTTTCCTGCGTTGGGAATAAGTCCGAAGACGCCGATCGATCCGGTAAGTGTGACAGGATGAGTGAATATTGTATCAGCCGATGAAAGGATGTAATATCCCCCGGAGGCGGCATAGTTGCCCATGGAGGCCACGACAGGTTTTACCTGATGTGCCAGTTTTACTTCCCGCCAGATAATATCAGAGGCCAAAGCGCTGCCGCCGGGAGAGTTAACACGCAGGACAATGGCTTTTACATTGGTATCCAACCGGGCTTTGCGAATGGCCTTGGCAAAACGTTTATCCCCGATATTTGTTTCGTTTCCTGCTCCCATTACAATATCGCCGAAGGCATAAATAACAGCGACTTTGTTTTTGCTGTATGATCCGTGTTTCCGGGCAGGAACCTTAGTGTATTTGCTCAGGGATATAAAACGTACGTTTTTGCCGGAATACCCGGATTTTTCCTTCAGTTCATCTAATACCTGATCTTTGTATCTGACTCCGTCAATCAGTTTGTATTTGACAGCAGCTTCAGGACTATCAATAGCCAGGCGGTCGGCCAGATCGTTGAGCTGCTGCACGGTTATGCCACGGGCTACGGAAATTTTTTTCAGGATATGATTCCAGATAGAATTCATATATATTCGGATTTGTTCCCTGTTTTCAGGGCTCATATTTTTCCGGATGAAAGGCTCGACAGCGCTTTTGAACTTTCCGTGTTTGACAACCTGTACTTCCACGCCTATCTTCTCCAAAGCTTTTTTATAGTACATAATCTCCGAACGCATGCCGGTGAACTGGAAGGCCCCTGCCGGATTCAGGTATATCGTGTCTGCGGCGGTAGCCAGGTAATAGGCCGATTGCAGCATGAGGTCGGGACAATAAACAAGGACGAATTTCCCGGATTGTTTGAAATCCAGCAATGCATTTCTGATCTCTTCGATGGTTCCGATACCAGGCGATGACATGCCTGCCTCAATATAGATGCCCGTAATATTATCATCCTCTTTAGCCTTGTGTATGTCAGCCAGAATATCATTCAGACCGGGGGCCGGGGTCATGTCGAAAGAAAACGGATTGCTTCCGAAAAGCGGGAAAGAAAGCGTTCTTTCAGGGACAAAAGCCCTAAGCTTGTAGTACAGAACGGAATGCGGTTTGACGGTTACAGGTTTTTCCCTTGATGACATCATGATTCCCAATATCCCGAAAAAGAAAAGGGAAGAAAGAATGGAAAAAAGAAACAAACCGAGCAAAGTCGCCAGGGTATATTTAAGAAAACTTTTCATGATATACAGGTATTAAATTTTTATGAACAGGGTTAAAGATACAAAGGAGTAATGTACATTTGCAAATATTCATTGGGATTTATAATTCTGCAAAGTTTGGAAAAAATTGTTTTATTAACTGGAAGTAATCGCGGAAACCGCAGGGAATATATAAAGCATGCCTTGTTTTTTCTGGAGCAGCGTGTGGGGAGAGTGCTGAACCATTCGGTGCTTTATGAAACGGAGCCTTGGGGGTTTGTGGATAAAACCCCTTTTCTGAATCAGGCCCTGTTGGTGGAAACGGAACTTGACCCTTTTGATTTTCTTAATGAGATTCATGGCATAGAACGACAGCTGGGGCGACAGAGACAGAGCCGGCAATATTATGCAGGCAGAACCATGGATATAGATATCATTTTTTTCGGTGACAGGGTGATCAGGGATTCATTGCTTGAGATTCCCCACCCCCGATTGGCCAATCGACGCTTTGCCCTGGTTCCGGTGAATGAGATCTGTCCGGAGTGGATACATCCCGTGCTGAAAGTGTCGGTACATAATTTACTGGAGAGATGTGAGGACAGGAGTGGTATAAAGAAGTGGGAGGAACCCTTTCATTGACAATCCGGATCTGATGATAGTTATTTTGTCGTCCCGTATTGCCAGAACTCCCAGACAAATCTGCAATCAATCATCTTTTTGTTTTCCTGCTGGCAGACAGGAGTTATTTTTAATTTTTTATTTTTTAAACCTCAAATCAAGCCTTCGTCGGCGAAGCTAAAATACTTGTTGTTGCCAATAATGACATGATCCAACAGGCGAATCTCCATAATACCGGCGGCTTCTTTTATCTTTTTTGTTATCTCGGTATCGGCATGGCTGGGTTGCAGATTACCGGAAGGGTGATTGTGGCAGATGACTATGGAGGTGGCAGTATTTTCCAGAGCATCTTTCAGGATGAGCCGGATATCGGTAACCGTGCCGGCGATACCGCCCTGACTGATTTTTTTCCAGGCCATGATGCGGTTGGAGCGGCTCAGATGGAGCACCCAGAACTCTTCATGGGAAATATCTCCCAGAAAAGGCTGAAAGAAATCGAATACATCACGGCTGGAGGTAATCTGTTTTTTCTGCAACACTTCAGAGAGTTTACGCCGCCGCCCCAGCTCCAAGGCTGCTATGATACTAATGGCTTTGGCCTCACCAATGCCGTTAAATTTTTGTAGATCATATACGCTCAGACGGGAGAGCTCGTTAAGATTGTTTCCCGTGGTATTCAGAATCCTCTTCGCAAGATCAACCGCCGACTCTCGGGCAGTGCCGGAACGAATCAATATAGCGATCAGTTCAGCATCGGTAAGTGAGCAAATCCCTTTGGCTAAAAGTTTCTCCCTGGGGCGGTCTTCTACAGACCACTCTTTGATACTGAGTTTTTCATAGCTTGACATACCGGACAATACTGCAGGATTGGTGGTTCAAGATATAAAAAACAGCGATAAGAACAAAAAAACCTCCTAAAACAGAAGGTATTTACATAATTAAGGTAATATGTTGTATAAAATTGTTACAGGCTGTTTACGTGCTTAGCAAGTTTGGATTTGATGTTGGCTGCTTTGTTTTTATGGATAACATGTTTTTTTGCCAGTTTATCCACCATAGCTTCCACTTTGGGGTATAATTCCGCAGCTTCCTGTTTATCAGTAGTTTTTCTTAATTTTTTGATAGCATTACGCGTAGTTTTGGCATAATAACGGTTGTGCAGTTTTCTTTTCTGATCTTGTCTTATTCGTTTCAGCGCTGAAAGATGATGTGCCATAATATCTTAATAATCAATTTGTTCAATCATTTGTAGTCCGTAGGGGAATCGAACCCCTGTTACCAGGATGAAAACCTGGCGTCCTAACCCCTAGACGAACGGACCAAATGGGAGGGCAAAGGTAAAAATATTTTTTTTTCTGCAAATATTTTTTCTTCTAAAAAATTATCTTTGTTCTTTATCTATAAATAAATGTATGAAACTTTTTCAGATACATATATCGAATTTTAAAATTGACGGAGGAGCTATGTTTGGGGTGGTCCCCAAAGCTTTATGGCAGAAAGTTTATCCGGCTGACGAAAATAATCTCTGTAACTGGGCCTTGCGTTCGCTGCTGATTGATACAGGAGACCGGAGAATTCTTATAGACAATGGTTATGGTGATAAACAGGATGAGAAATTTTTCAAGTATGTGTATCTCAATGGAGGGGATGGATTGGAGGGTGGACTGAAAAAAGCCGGTTATGCTTTGGAGGATATTACCGATATGGTTTTGACCCATCTTCATGCCGACCATTGTGGCGGGGGTATACGTTACAATCATGACCATACCGGCTTTGAGACGGTTTTCCCAAACGCAACGTATTGGATCAGCCGTTCACAGTGGGATTGGGCTACACATCCCAATCCACGTGAGAAAGATGCTTTTCTGGAAGAGAATATCCTGCCCATGCAGGAAAGCGGACAACTAAAGCTTATAGAAAAAAATGCCGAGCTGGTGCCTAATATAGAACTGAGAATTTATAATGGTCATACGCGTGGACAACTGATTCCGTTTATACATTATAATGGATGCACGCTGGTGTTTATGGCTGATCTGATACCGTCAGTGGCCCATCTGCCTCTGGTGTGGAACATGAGTTATGATATTGAGCCGCTGGTGACTATGGAGGAGAAGGCAGACTTTTTAAAAGAAGCCTACGAGAACAATTATATTCTCTTTTTTGAACACGACTTGTATCATGAGTGTTGTATGTTGAAGTTGACAAACAAAGGATACAGAGCAGATAAACTCTTTACACTGGAAAATATACCTACGTAGGTTACTGCGTAGGAGAAATATTAAAATACTTATAATCTGCGTAAATCAGAGAGATCTGGGAGAATTTCTTGAGGAATTTACAGGTAATTCCAGAAAAGCAATAACCTGCCAAAACAACAGGTAAAAAGAATCGTTGAAGCGAGAATATCTGCCTGTAAAAGTTTCGTGTAAGGAATCCATTCTTTTTTCAGGGAGAAAAAAGCAACGGTCCGGAAGATCCATTCCAGGAAGAAAAAAAGAAAGATACGGATTCCATAAGGATTCAGGTTTTTTGCGTCGTGGAGATTTCCCCGCACAATGGCAGAGAAACTATGGGAAAGTCCGGTGGTAGGAGATTGCTCTGACATATAACGGTTGTAAAAAGAGGGGATCGGATAATGGGAGTTATCCGGTGAAAAAAGGGCTGCATAGACAAATACCAGCGGCAGCAGTACAAAAAAAACAATATTTACTGTCTGGTAGGATCTGTAGTTGTGAGGTACCGGACTCAAAACGCAGGGTTTTGTCTTATTTGTGGACGAGCGTGTCTTTTTCTACGTTTATCAATGAGTCTCCGCCTTCCAGCTCTTCCAGTTTTTTCTCCAGACTGTCTTGGGTAGAGCTATAAGTTTTTTTGATGGTGATGGTATAGGTTCCTTCCCCTTTCTCAATATTTTTCTCCATTTCTTTGCCTAGGTTATCCAGTTTTTTGGTTAGGTCGTTCATGTTGATCACATTTTTAAAGGTTTTCATCATGGTGTTGGTCATGACGGCCGGCGTGGAAAAAGCCAGAACCCAGACGGCGGAAATGGCTGACCCGAGGGAAGCCAGCACCAGCGCGATAATGATCATCGCTTTGGCCCCGTTGTTTTGATTGGCTTGTACCAGGGCGATGACGGCAAAGGTAATCCCAAGAATTCCGGGGATCAGCGCTATAACCCCAATGCAGGGGATGACTGCCGTTACAAGGGCGATGATACCCAGTATCAGGGCGGCGATCCCGAACCCCTGCCCTGCGTTTGTCTGTGTATTTTCTTCCATAATATTATTTTTTTGTTAAAATATTTTTCATGTCTGCTTCCAGGCTGATCTCCGGCCTTTCAATGATTCTTCCGGCTTCTTTTCCGGAAAAATAAAAAATAAAAACAGGGACGCGATCAATTTTGAGTTTTGTAAGATTGATCTCGGGAGAGGTCTTATCCCGGTCGACAAAGATGACCCTAATATGATCCTCCGGGATCTTCAGGGCATCAGCCACCTTGAAAAAACGCGGGACTTCCCGCCGGCTGTCAGAACACCAGGTACCCAGGACAATGGTGATATTCACATCGGAGAAACAGGTGGATGCCATCATTTTTATCAAGGTGTCATTCAGTTGATAAGAGCTGTACTCCTGGTCAAACCAGCGGTTAAACGGGTCCTGTTCCATTCCTTCGCGGTTGCCATAACCGATCAGGATCTCCTGGTTAGCCCCGGCGGAGAATATATTTTTGTTCAGCTCCTGGGCCCGGAGCAGAAAAGGCACTATAACCCACAACGCAACCAAAAGAAGAATATCCGGTAACAATCTTTTTTTCATAAGGTTTGCGTTGGTTCAATAAAGAAAGATAAAGTTAATAAAATTACTTAATATCCCCATATACTATATTACCGGTTGAAAAGCGAAAAATCCTTTTTAAGGAATGACGTAAGAAAAAAGAAGATGTTGCATAAGATATGTTATCCTGCCTAAGTATCTGATAAAACCTAAAATACCTGGTTGTATTTGATAGATGCTATATTAATATAGTATATTCAATTATTCTTTTACGAACCGTAATGATTTTTTTATGTTTTTTCTTTTTCTAAAAGTATGTTCAGGATACGTATGGCCGTATCTGTGACGGGGCTCCCCGGGCCGAAAACGGCCACTACCCCCAGGCGGTGCATATATTTATAGTCCTGTCGGGGGATGACGCCTCCGGCCACGACCATGATATCTTCCCGGCCCATATTCCGGAGTTCTTTCATTA
Source organism: Bacteroidota bacterium (assembly GCA_011374625.1). Classification (GTDB taxonomy): domain Bacteria; phylum Bacteroidota; class Bacteroidia; order Bacteroidales; family VadinHA17; genus DRPN01. The sequence goes on along the minus strand of DRPN01000051.1, from coordinate 2,369 downwards.
CCTGTTTGATGAGGGTTTTGTGTCCTCCTGCCAGGGAAGAGATACCCAACACATGCACATCGTTTTCAACGGCTTGTTTGGCTGCTTCGGCCGGGGTCAGGAACAGGGGGCCGATGTCCACGTCGAAGCCGATATCGGCAAAGCCGGTTGAGATAACCTTGGCACCGCGGTCGTGTCCGTCCTGGCCCGTCTTGGCCACCATGATGCGGGGCTGGCGGCCGGTGAGGTTTGCGAATTCACGGGTGAGCCTGCGGGCTTCGGCGAATTTTGTATCGGTCTCCGACTCGGCAGAGTAAATCCCCGATATTGAGCGGATCACAGCATTGTACCTGCCGCAGACTTTTTCTATGGCCAGGGATATTTCTCCCAGGGTGGCCCTTCTTCTGGCGGCCTCTACCGACAGTTCCAGCAGATTTCCTTTTCCTGTGCGGGCTGCCTGTGTGATGGCATCCAGAGCTTCCTGCACCGCTACATGGTCCCGTTCTTTCTTCAGTTTCTCCAGCCTCTTAATCTGGGCTTTACGTACTGCCGTGTTATCCACTTCCAGGATATTTATCGGGACTTCCTGTTCGGGCTGCCAGCGGTTGACTCCGACAATGATGTCTTTTCCCGCATCAATACGTGCCTGTTTGCGGGCGGCAGCTTCCTCGATACGCATTTTGGGCAAGCCTTTTTCGATGGCTTTGGTCATACCCCCCATTTCTTCGATCTCTTGTATCAGCATCCAGGCTTTGTGTGCAAGTTCGTGGGTAAGTTTTTCGATATACCAGGATCCGCCCCATGGATCCACCGTGCGGTGTATCTGTGTTTCTTCCAGCAGGTAGATTTGGGTGTTGCGGGCAATGCGGGCGGAAAATTCAGAAGGCAGAGCTATGGCCTCATCCAGGGCATTGGTATGCAGTGACTGGGTGTGGCCATGTACGGCCGCCAGCGCTTCGATGCAGGTGCGGGCAATATTGTTGAAAGGATCCTGTTCCGTGAGGCTCCAGCCCGAGGTTTGAGAATGAGTACGCAGGGCCATGGATTTGGGGTTGGAAGGGTTGAAATCTTTCACGATGCGGGCCCACAGGAGACGGGCAGCCCGCAGCTTGGCGATCTCCATGAAATAGTTCATGCCGATGCCCCAAAAGAAAGAGATACGTGGGGCAAAACGGTCGATGTCAAGGCCGGCTTTCAGGCCGGTGCGCAAGTATTCCAGACCGTCGGCCAGGGTGTAAGCCAGCTCAAGATCGGCGGTGGCGCCGGCTTCCTGCATATGGTAACCCGAAACGCTGATCGAATTGAACTTAGGCATGTGCCGGGCCGTATAGGCAAAAATATCACCGACGATACGCATAGACATCTCCGGAGGATAGATATAGGTGTTACGTACCATAAACTCTTTGAGGATGTCGTTTTGTATGGTGCCGGAGAGTTTTTCCAAAGGGACTCCCTGCTCCAGTCCCGCGACAATATAAAAAGCCATGATGGGCAAAACAGCTCCGTTCATTGTCATAGACACGGTCATTTTGTCGAGGGGGATATCATCAAACAGAATCTTCATATCCAGTACCGAATCCACGGCCACACCTGCTTTCCCGACATCTCCCACCACCCGCTCATGGTCGGAGTCGTAACCACGGTGTGTGGCCAGGTCGAAAGCCACCGAGAGTCCTTTCTGACCGGCAGCCAGATTACGGCGGTAAAAAGCATTGGATTCTTCGGCGGTTGAAAAACCGGCATACTGACGAATTGTCCAGGGACGCGTGACGTACATGGTGGAATAGGGCCCGCGCAGGAAGGGCGGGATCCCGGCCACAAAATCAAGATGCTCCAGACTGTCCATGTCGCCCGGGGTATAGATATCCTTCACCGGGATTCCTTCGGGGGTCTCCCGTAGAACAGAACTTTCTTTTCCTTTTCCGGAATCTTTTTGTGAAACAGGACGGGTCAGCTCTTGCCAGGAATATTTGGTAAAATCCGGTTTTTTCATACGGCTTTCAAATCAGGTTTACAGCTTTTTGAAGATCTTTGAGCAGGGCAGGAACATTTACCTGTTTATGCAGAAAATAACGAATGCCTTGCTTTTTTAGCTCCTCCGCAATATTTTCAGGATAACCGGCAACGCCCAGTACCGGTTCATATTTTAGCTCTTTTTTCAGTTTTGCGGTCATCTCCGGATATTGTTCGTCATCGCCACAAAGAAACACGAAGTCCGGTTTTAAATGGTTGATCCTATCCATGTGCTGTTCCGGAGATATGCCGGGTGTGTTTTCTGCAAATGAAAATCCGGCACAGCCTACAAGGTTTATAACGAAGTTTTCACGTGCACTGCGTATCGAAGACGTTCCAAACCCGAAAAGATAAACTACCGGTTTTTTCTGAGACAG
>DRPN01000052.1 GCA_011374625.1 Bacteroidota bacterium | reverse complement strand
TGAGGATCCCGACGAACAAACCCGCCGGGTGCTGGATTACCTGGAAGCCGAAAATGCGTACAAGGAGGCCATGCTGGCCCATACGGAAGAGCTGCAGGAAAAGATTTTTGAAGAAATCGTCGGCAGGATCAAGAAAGACGATGCCTCGGTTCCCTACTTCGAGAACGGGTATTATTATTATACCCGGTATGAGGAAGGAAGCGAGTATCCGCTCTATTGCCGTAAAAAAGGATCCCTGGACAATCCCGAAGAGATCATGCTCGACGTGAACCAAATGGCCGAAGGGCATGATTTCTACTCCGTAACGGGCCTTTCGGTGAGCCCCGACAACCGCCTGCTGGCTTTTGCCGACGATACGGTGGGAAGGCGTCGTTACACCCTGCGCTTTAAAAACCTGGAGACTGGTGAAATGTTGCCCGATGTGATCCCCAATACCTCCGGAGGGACATGGGCCAACGACAACCGTACCGTGTTCTATACGGGCAAGAACTTGCAAACCCTGAGGGCCGAAAGGATCATGAAGCATGTGCTGGGAACGGAGGTGGATTCTGACCGCGAAGTTTATTTCGAGGAGGATGAAACCTTTTCATGCCGGGTGTTCAAGACCAAATCGAAGAAATACCTTATGATCGCTTCCACCCAGACCCTGTCTACCGAATACCGATATCTCGATGCCGACCATCCGGAGGGAACGTTCCGGCTGATCCAGCCGCGCCAACGCGATCTGGAATACTACGTGGACCATTTCGAAGATCATTTTTTTATCCGTACCAATGCCGGCGGAGCCAAAAACTTTAAACTGGTCAAAACCCCGGTTACGCGAACCACCCTGGAAAACTGGACGGATGTCATACCGCACCGCCCCGATGTGCTGTTTGAAGGGTTCGAGTTGTTCACCGATTTCCTGGTGGTGGACGAACGGGTGAAGGGACTGACGAACCTGCGGGTGATCTCCTGGGACGGGGAAACGGATTATTCCATCGATTTCGGGGAAGAGGACTATTCGGCCAGGATATCCGTGAATCCGGAATTCGATACCGAAATGCTTCGGTACAGCTATTCCTCCCTGGTTACCCCCAAGTCGGTATACGATTTTAATATGAGAACCCGGGAAAAGATCCTTCGAAAGCAGGACGAGGTTCTCGGAGGGTACGATCCCTCAAAATATGAAGTGAAGCGGCTGTTTGCCACAGCACAGGACGGAACGGAGATACCCATTTCCATGGTTCATCCGAAAGGAATGAAGCTTGACGGCAACAATCCCCTCTTGCTATACGGGTACGGTTCCTACGGTTCGTCCATGAATGCCGGGTTCCGTTCCACCATTATCAGTATGCTCGACCGCGGAGTGGCCTATGCCATTGCTCATATACGCGGCGGGAGCGAAATGGGACAGGAATGGTATGAAAACGGCAAGCTGCTGAACAAAATGAATACGTTTACCGATTTCAACGATTGTGCCGCCTGGCTGGTCGAAAATCAGTATACCAGTCCCGATAAACTGTTTGCCATGGGCGGGAGCGCAGGCGGCCTGCTGATCGGGGCCGTGATCAACCTCCGGCCGGAGCTGTACCGTGGAGTCATCGCGACAGTTCCTTTTGTGGATGTGGTGACCACTATGCTGGATGAAAGCATTCCCCTCACCACGTTCGAATACGATGAATGGGGGAACCCGAATGACAGTGCCTATTACCGGTATATGCTTTCGTATTCGCCGTACGATAATGTGCAGGCCATGGATTATCCCAATATCCTGGTAACCACGGGTTACTGGGATTCACAGGTACAGTACTGGGAACCGGCCAAATGGGTGGCTAAGCTCCGCGACATGAAAACCGACGACAACCTGTTACTGTTCCATGTCAATATGGATGCCGGCCACGGAGGGCAGTCGGGACGTTTCCGCCGATACCGCGAAACGGCTATGGAATACGCTTTTATGCTCGATCTGCTGGGGATAGAGGAGTAAAAGGCGGTAGACTATGATCCCCGCGCCAGTTGAGATTTTTTTTATACTGAAAATTCCAGTATATACCGGGGGTGAAATATTGTCTCATTTCCCGGCTTGGTCTGAATATCTTTAATTTTTACATGTGCAAATCAAATGTTTGCTCATTCCTTTTTAACACAAGGTTACTATATATTCTTTTAAGGCAGCAAGCTCCCGATTTTATGTTTAGAGTTTGATGGGTGAATCGTTCGGTGATCATAGTAACGGCAGGTTGTTTATAAAATGAAATCATAATTTTGTATTATTTGATACGCTTTACAATATATTTATTTCTGTTCCAGGGAAAAAAGATGTGGACTAACAAGGATTCAACGGGAGACAGAAACGATTAACCATTATACCGTGTTATACAATAAATTACCGGCTAAACCACCACAATTTTCTTGTTCTTTTGTCAGATTGGCATATTAAGATTATGACAATGAATTATAAAGAAATTTCAAGAGGAATTGAAAATCAGATAGAAAAATTATTTGAAGAAATAATGTCAGGCATATTTGCAAGAGAAGATAGTCGTGCATTTGGAGCAATGATTGAAAAGAGAATTACAAAAAAATTGGAATGCTGTTTGTCAAAATTTAGGTTGTGAGGGCGTTGATATTCCGGGAAGAAGAACAATATTTGATTTTACCTGTAATATAGATTATTCGGATTTGATGTAAAGACTAAAGACCTTGATTCCAAAAAATATTCTGGTGGAGGAGTATGTGCGGTTGGTAATCTTTTAAAATTTCTTGCTAATGACAAGGGTGTTTCATAATAGTTGAATTCGGACACAATAAATCAACATATAAAAATAATACAAGGGATATTGAATATATTCATGTGGCTCCATTTCATTGTCTTCCAGATAATGTTTATCGAATTGAAAACCCTGGGACAGGTCAGGTAAGATTAAATTACACTATAAATCAAGTATGGAGCGAAATTAATTGGGAACGAACATATTACGAATTATTTGAAATATTTTGCGAACTTGCAATAATACACCATTAATAAAGTGAAGGCAGATGCAGATGGAAGAATAATATCAATTGAAAATTTGAGAAATGAAGGGTATCAGTATTTCAGGTTTATTAGATAAAGAACTCACTATTGGTGCATTTTTTACTCCAGTTCAATGGGGTAAATTTGCTATTAAACAATTTGATATTTATCAAAAATGGTTAAATGGAGCCACCGTATTTGACCCTACAATGGGTGAAGGGAACCTTTTGGAATCATTAATAATCTTTGGTATTGAACAGGGAAGAAAACTTTCGGAACTTCCGACATCAAATTTATTTGGTAATGAAATAAATACAGAATTCTTTAATAATGCAATTTTAAAGTTTAAAACCAGATATGGTCTGGATATGACAAATAATTTTACAAATAAGGATTTTCTTAACCTAAAGGGAAACAAGTTTGATATCATATTTGGGAATCCTCCTTGGCAAAACTATGTTGATTTACCTGAAGCATATAAAGAACAGATAAAATCTTATTTCTTCCAATATGATCTGGTTGGTAATAGTCAAAATCTTTTATTTGGTAGCAGCAGGATTGATATAGCTGCATTAATTATTCAAATTGCGATAAAAGATTTTCTTAATCAAAATGGAGAAGCAATTTTTTTTATGCCCTTATCCTTATTATTAAACGATGGCGCAAACAGAAATTTCAGATCTTTTAGTATTGGGGACATAAATTATTCATTAGAAACGGTATTTGATTTTAGTAGTATTGGCGTTTTTGAAGGCGTTTCAACTCGTTATGGTTTATCAAAATTTGTGCGCGACAAACAAACTTGTTACCCAATATCTTACTTCATAGCAGAAAATGGGAAATGGAATGAATATATGGCAAAGCCTGTTTTTCAGAATACAGATCCTTTGAGTATTTTTAGCAAAGAGAACGCATATGAATTTGATTTAATCAATCCTATTGTAATCAAAAAAGAATCTACCCCAAGACAAGGTATAAATACCTGCGGAGCCAATGATATTTTTTTCTTTGATCAATATGAAGAGTTGGATAACGATTTTGTTCAGGTATCTAATAAACGAAAAGGGAATGTGGTGCTTCCCAAGCAGTTTCTTTTTCCATTAATTACATCCAAGGATTTTAAAACTGAGTATTCAATTCCTGCAAAATGGGTATTGTTACCTTACAACCCCAATGGTAAACCACTGGAAAAAGAGCAAATTCAAAAATTTCCGGACCTTGAAAACTATTTGAATGAAAACATGACCATTCTGCAGAAAAGAAAAGGCACCATGCTGGGTGCCCTGTTAAAACGTAGTTACTGGTGGGCATTATTAGGTGTTGGTGTATATAGTTTTTTCCCTTTCAAGATAGTATGGGAAGCATATGGTAAAAAAACATTTAGACCAAAAATTTTTAAAGGGCATTGGCAGGTAAATCAGTCATTACAAGCTTACATTCCGGTCAGAACATTAGCTGAAGCAGAACGGATTCATAATCTTTTACAAGATAAAAAAATTGAAAATTATTTGCTTTCACTTAAAATGGAAGGTACAATGAATTGGGCTCAACCAGGAAAAATTAAGAAACTTATTAAATATGAAGAAGAATGTTTACGGCTATTTTAAATTATCCTGGTTTATTCTATAAAAAATTTTAGTAGATATTGTTTATTGTAACCATCTTACTATACCTTCTGTCCCGAAGTGAAATTGCCTAATTCAAATGTCAGGGGTATTACTTATACAAATTATATTTAATTGATTCTCTATTATTTTGACATATAGAAAATTAAGCAACTATAGTTAGAAAAAGTTAACTCAATTCCAGAGGAAGAGTTATTAAGCAATTTTAAAGAAACTTCCTTCTCAGAATCCCCTTCTTCCCTCTGTTTCCTCAGGCAGAGGCTTCCTGGGCAGTTGCTCGTTGCGCATGGCGGCATGGTATGCCAGGGCGGCCACGATCACGGCATTGTGCCTCAGATCATCCATTATTAGTCGCTCATAGGTGTCCATGACGGTGTGGTACCCCCTGCCGTATTCAATGGGATCCTGGATGAACTGGAAAGCCGGCAATCCCAGGGCATCAAAGGACAGGTGATCCGTACCGCTGGTATTCCTCAGGGTGACCGTTGAGCAGCCCATATCGGCAAAAGGTTCCAGCCAGGCTTCGAAGACCGGTCGCAGCATATCGTTTTCCTGCAGGTAAATACCACGGAATTTCCCGGTGCCGTTATCCATGTTCAGGTACAGCGTGAACTGTTCGTATCCGGGTAGCAGGTTCCCCGTGGTATCACGGATGTATTTTTCCACATATCCCCTCGATCCGTGCAGGCCCTGTTCTTCTCCTCCCCACAGGGCAATACGTATGGTACGGCGTGGCTGTACCCCCAGGTTTTTCAGTATTCTCATGGCTTCCATCATTACAATGCATCCCGAAGCATTGTCGGCTGCCCCGGTTCCCCCATGCCAGGAGTCCCAGTGGGCTCCCAGCAGCACCACCTGGTCTTTCAGCTTGCGGTCGGTGCCGGGTATTTCACCGATCACATTAGTCACCTGGAGGTTTTCCGTGAATTCATTCCGTACGTCGATTTCCAGTTTTACGGGGATCTCATGCCGGAGAAACCTGACAATCCGGCCGTGGTGTTCAACGGGCATGAGCAGTTCGGTAAGCGGGGGTTCCTGCCCCCAGGTATGGTTGGCCCCCGATGAACGGGGTACATTGAATTCTCCCGAGGCGGTGAGCATGGCCAGGGCTCCTTCCTTTTTCAGAAAGCTTGCCAGGGCCAGTTGCAGCTCCATGCGCTGCCGGTAAGCCTCGAAATCTCTCCTCCGGTAGTTTCCACGGGCACGGTAGGAAGCCTGGGCCCGGGCTTCCAGGTCTTCTTCCGTCAGCCTCCGGGCCAGGGGCTCATACGACACTTCATAGGTGCTTTCCGAAGGGATCACCACGATCTTGCCCCTCAGTTTGCCCCGGTATGACTCCAGGTCTTCTATGCTGTTTATTTCCAGAAGAACGGCTTCTCCTTGTGCCGGTCCGCCGGTACCTGCGGTCCATGCTTTCGGAACGGCCGTTAACTGGGCGTAATAGGGTTCGGTCATGGCCACATAAGTCCGGGTATTGTCCCATCCTCCCCTTTCAAAGGCACGCGTCTCTTCAATCCGTACATTTTGCAGGCCGTATTCTTTCATTTTGTCCCTGACCAGCTCATTGGCCCGTTGCTTCATTTTGGAAGCCGTCAGCCGGGGGCCGGCCAAATCGGTCATATAAAAAGACAGCTCCTCTATATCCGAATTTTTAAAACCTTCCTGCTTGATCCGGAAAATCATTTCCAGGTCTGCCTTTTCTTCCTGGGCGTAAAGCAGGGTAGGAAGTACTAACAAAACCGCAAGTGTAAGCGATAAGAATCTTTTCATTTTTTTGAGTATTTGAACTGGTTGGTTTCCTTGAGATATCAAAAATAAAAAAATCAATTTTCGTTGTACATTTGCGGGGAAGAAAACTTTCTATGATCTATCCGGACGCATTCGAAGAAAAAACCGGTTTTTCCCGTATCCGGAACATGCTGAGGAAGAAATGCCTTTCCTCCCTGGGAGAGGAGAAAGTGGAGGCCATGGTGTTCATGACCGATCCGGAAGAGGTGAGGAAAGAACTTCACAAAGTGAATGAATGCCGCCGGCTTCTTTCCGAAGGAGACGGGTTCCCGACCGGTTATTTTGCCGACCTGCGTCCGGCTTTTGCCCGCACCCGTGCCGATGGAAGCTATTTCACCCGCGAGGAACTACTGGCTCTGCGGCAGTCGCAGGAAACGGTCAGGGCCCTTCGGAGTTTTCTGTTGAAGAAAAGAGATCCGGAAACCCCGGAAATAGCCGCACTGGCCCGGGAAACGGTTTTATATCCCATGGTTACCCGGCTCATTGACCAGGTGCTTGACAGGAAAGGGGTTATAAAAGACAGAGCTTCCCCCGAGCTGGCCCGCATCCGTTCGGAGATGGCGGCCAAACACCAGGAAGTGTCGACCCGAATGCAGCGACTGCTGAAAAAGTCCGTACAGGACGGCTGGGTGGAACCCGATACGGCTCTCTCCATCAGGCAGGGACGGCTGGTTATTCCGGTACCGGCCGGTCACAAACGGATGATCAAGGGCATGGTGCACGATGAATCCTCCACCGGGAAAACCGTTTATATCGAACCTGCTGCGGTGGTGGAACTGAACAACGACCTGGTGGAGCTGGAATATGCCGAAAGAAGGGAAGTGATCAGGATCCTGGTGGAGCTGACTTCCCGGCTGCGTCCCTATACGGAAGACCTGACGGAAAACTATGTTTTTCTGGGGGAAGTGGATTTTGCCCGGGCACGGGCCCTGCTGGCGGAAGAGATAGGCGGGGTTCTTCCACTGGTGAAAGACGGGCCGGCCATGCTGTGGCGGGAAGCAACCCATCCGCTGCTGGTGCTGAACTTCCGGAAAGAAGGGAAGGAAGTGGTCCCGCTTAACATCACCCTCACGGAAAAGAAACGCATCCTGGTTATTTCCGGTCCGAATGCCGGGGGCAAGTCGGTGTGCCTGCAAACGGTGGGTTTGTTGCAGTATATGCTTCAATGCGGCCTGCTGGTACCCATGCAGGAGGATTCGGAAACCGGCCTGTTCCGGCAGATATTCATTGATATCGGCGACGAGCAGTCCATTGAGAACGACCTGAGCACATACAGTTCTCATTTGACCAACATGAAATTTTTTCTGAAACATGCCGGTTCATCTACCCTGGTTCTGATCGATGAATTCGGCACGGGAACGGAGCCTCAGCTGGGTGGTTCGATCGCCGAAGCTATACTGGACCGATTGCTGAAGCTGGGCACCTACGGAGTGATCACCACCCATTATACCAATCTGAAACATTTTGCCGCTTCTGCCGAAGGGGCGGAGAACGGGGCCATGTTGTTCGACAACCATGCCATGCGCCCCCTGTTCCGCCTGGAGATTGGCAAACCGGGCAGTTCGTTTGCCTTTGAGATTGCCCGGAAGATAGGTCTCCCGGAAGATATTCTGGAAAAAGCCGCCTCGAAGGTGGGGAAAGACCATGTGGAGTTCGATCGGCACCTGAAAGACATTGTTCGCGACAAGCGGTACTGGGAGAAAAAAAGGGCCAGGATCCGCCGGATGGAGAAGCAACTGGAGCAAACCCTGGGAAGGCACCTGCAGGAAATAAAAACCACCGAACAATCGAGGAAAGAGATCCTGGAAAAAGCCCGGGAGGAAGCGAAGGAGATACTGGACGGGGCCAACCGCAACATTGAGAACACCATTCGCATGATCCGCGAGGCACAGGCAGAAAAGGAAGCCACGCGTAAGGCCCGCCGGGAGATGGAAGAAAAGCGGAAGCGGATGCTGGAGGAGAAAGACCCGCTGACGGATCAGTCCAGAAAAAAGATCGCTTCCCTGGAAAGGGAAAGGCAGAAACTGGGGCGCCGGCCAGAGTCCGTTTCGGGGAAACCTGCCGGAAGAAAAGAAAAGGATACCGCCTCTGCCGGATTCCATCCGGGCGACAAAGTGAAGATGGTGGGTCACGATGTCCCGGGGGAGGTGCTCGACATGAACGGCCACAGCATACTGGTCAGTTTCGGCCAGATGATCACCACCCTGGATGAGAAGAAACTGCAGAAAATATCCGAAGAGGAGTACAGGCGGCAGGCCCGGCAACAGGGAGGGATGCCTGACCAGGGATTCAATCTGATGGAAAGAAAACTGCGTTTTCATCCGGAGATGGATGTACGGGGCATGCGGGGAGAAGAAGCCCTGCAGATCGTAATGCAGTTCATTGATGAGGCGGTGATGGTAGGAGCCGGTCAGGTACGTATCCTGCACGGGAAGGGCGACGGTATCCTTCGTCAGCTGATCCGTGATTACCTGACCGGAGTGGACCTGGTGCGTTCCTGCCGCGATGAGCATGTGGAACGGGGCGGAGCAGGAATAACCATCGTGGAGCTGGAATAGGGGAGGAACAAAGAGACGCAAAAAGTCTTTTTTGCCCGTTATATAAAACTTTGCTATCATTCTGAGTAATAAAATGCTACAACTACGCAGGTAACTCGCTGTCGTCCAAAGTAATTCTTCATGAACAGATTTGGTATTGTAAATCAGTGGGTTTTAAACCCGAGTTTTATTTTTTCAAAAACACCCTTTGCCTTATATAGTTGAGAAACCGTTGTTGTCGCCCAATATGTAATAACATTCGTTAATAATATGATTACTTTTGTTTTTCCTCATCCCATACCACTATACAACGGAGTTGTTGTTTGTATTTTTTCCCTTCTTTGCAGCCGGTTAGTCTAATGATTTCATCTTTGAGAATATTCTCTCCCCTGGCAGGATCTTTCTTGATCACCTTGTAGATCATTTCTTTCTACTCCTTATCACAAATCGTATTTTTTGTTGTTGATCCCATTAAAGTAACAAGTGAAAATCAGGATATCCACGATCTGCTACCACCACACTACCTTTAGGAAATTGCATCTTCCATGCGTGAAATGAAAACAATGATTCCCAGTCCGGCTGTTCCGAAAAGAACCCCTTCCGGTGTGGCATAAAGAGAAAACAGGTTTGCCAGCCTGAACAGAAGGACTCATGTGATAGTGAGCAACAGCAGGAAATATTGGTATTCCCAGAGATTTTTCAGGACACGGGGCTTTTTCCTGAGGAATGCACAAAAAATAGTCCAGCGAGACCATATAACATAGATGACTGCACAAGGCCGGCCCGTTCAGGATGATTGTGCTGAGGAAGAGCCAGGTCATAAATCCAATCTCCCGGCGGTACGCGGGTCCGGCAAGGATCATGGCGGGTGTCGGCAGATGCAGTTTACCGGTCATCAGGCAAAATTTCCGAGACAAACAATCCCGGCAATAACTGGGTGAAAAATATCGCCGAAAAAAGTGTCCATGTGATCTTTCTCCACCGGGGCGCTTTTGCCGGATCGCTCATCCCCCATGCTACCACACTCCCGTAGAATGAGATAACAAGTATTTCGATCCACCGTCCGTAATCCGGGAAAAACCTTTTCAGAATCAGAACGGGAGGTATAACTATACTGTTCACTATGCTCAGAATGATGAAGGTAAATAGAAAAAGAGGCTCACTGTTGTGAGCCTCCGGCCGGGTTTTGCGGAGAAAGAGGGATTCGAACCCCCGGTACCGCTAGGCGGTACAACAGATTTCGAGTCTGCCCCGTTCGACCACTCCGGCATTTCTCCGTAGTGCAAAAGTATTAAAATATTCTTTATCATGCCAGACAGGAAAACATGGATTCCCGCAAAGGATAGGAAACTACGTAGTTGGTTAGGTAGCAGGCTACGTAGAAAGCAACGTAGATAAAATATTTTATATATGCAATAATATCTTAATATATAGTGAATATTGTCCGATATGTCACTTCTGTGCGCTTCGAAGTTAAAATATAAATATTTTATATACATCAGAGGAATGATTCGGGTATTTCAATATATCCTTGTGTTTTTACTTGGGGATTACGGACTCGCTATGCTCGTCCGTGATCCCCTGACGGCTACCCGGCAAACTCTCCCGGGTATTCATCGGTTAACGTATTAC
>DRPN01000158.1 GCA_011374625.1 Bacteroidota bacterium | reverse complement strand
GCCCCGATGTCGAGATTAGAATTTTTTACCGCACTGATGATCTGGTTGATGTTTACCCCGTAGGCTTTCATAGCGTTGGGATCGATATCCACCTGGTATTCTTTTACGAATCCGCCGATGGAAGCTACTTCAGCTACACCTTTTGCAGAAGTAAGGGCATACCTGACAAAAAAGTCCTGTAAGGTGCGCAGCTCCTGAGGATCCCATCCTCCGGCAGGATTTCCGTCTTTGTCGCGCCCTTCGAGCGTGTACCAGTAAACCTGCCCCAGTGCTGTTGCGTCCGGGCCGAGAGCCGGGTTAACACCTTCCGGCAATGTTCCTGCTGGCAGTGAGTTCAGCTTTTCGAGTATTCGTGTGCGTGTCCAGTAAAATTCTTTGCCTTCTTCGAAAATGATGTAAATACTCGATACTCCGAAGATGGAATTGCTGCGGATAGTTTTTACACCTGGTATCCCTAATAAAGATGTTGTCAGCGGATAGGTGATCTGGTCTTCGATGTCCTGCGGTGAGCGTCCTGGCCACTCGGTGTAGACGATCTGCTGGTTTTCACCGATATCGGGGATAGCATCCACCGGAACCGGATCATTAGGCAAAATACCTGTTTGCCAGTTAAAGGGCGAAGTGATCACACCCCATGTGATGAACAGGGCAAGTAGCAGGAAGGTGACCAGCTTGTTTTCGAGAAAGAATTTTATGATATTACTTAACATAGTTCTTAGGATAAAAAAGTTATTTGTTTGCCGTCGGGTTTATCTTTTTCCAACAGTACAAAGAAAGGTCAGGTGCAACGATGGGGCGTTACACAATTTTGGAAAAGAGTTATATGATTTTGAGATGTGCTGTAATAAGAATATCAGTACTGTACACTCCCGGTGGAAAGACAGAAAACTTTATCAGATAGTCAAATGTTGCAGGATGTAATTTAGAAGGAAGCTATTTCACAAAAACCTTTTTCACAGTACTCTTATACTTTTCGTAAACAATTCGTACAAAATAAATGCCTGTCGAATCAACCTGCATCTGGTTTTCCCCTTTGGCCAGTTTTTTATCGAATATGTTTCTTCCGTTCGTGTCGTAAATATTCAAACGACCTTTTTTGTCCCTTTTATTGTTTATGATAATCGATTTCCCGGAAGCGTAAATGGGAAAATAATCTTGTGCAGGACTTTCTGTTACAGCTTCGGGATTCAAAGGACGGTTAAAAGCTTCTATCTGGTTACCGTCTTTATCGGTAGCAGTAAAAGTTAGCGTGTCGCCTGCAATGTTAATTCGGCAATAATTATTTGTTTTACTTACGATTACGATATTGCTGGCATCCGGATTTGGGTTGTACAACGGAGCTTCACCACCACCTGCAGTAATATGGTTTACACCATTAACGACCGCGCGGGCATAATAGTGATTATGACCTGCCAGCACAAATTGGACACCGTACATTTCGCACAGAGGCTGGATAAGCCGTTGCACTTTTCCGTTATTGGCATGTCCACCGCCAGCCGACCATCCCGGCTCGTGCAATAGGATAAATTTCCAGTGTTTATCAGAAGTGGCCAGATCGTTAACCAGCCATTCATACTGCGGACTCCCTTCATCATAATCAGTAAACTGATCAATGATTGTAAAATGTGCCGGGCCGTAGTCGAACGAATAATAGTGCCGGTTGGAAACGAACATGGGGTAGGGGAAATACTTTTTAAATAAATGTCCCTGTCCTTCGTGGTTGCCCATGGTCGCTACATAAGGCAGCAAGCTCATCATTTGGCGGATGTGCCCGAAATCGGAAGAAAAAAACTGTTCCTGCCAGTCGTTCTCGTTGTTACCGTTGGCCACCAGGTCGCCGGTGGAGATGATAAAGGTTTGTGTTTCGGGATGTTGAGTGATCTCCTGCACGATCTTTTCGGCCACCAGGTTGTGGGTGCCGGGGTTGGTGCGTGTATCACCGTAAGCATAAAAGCTGATCTGTGAAACATCGCCGGAAACACCAGTTACGAAACTACCTTTTTTTATTGCCAGCCGTTCGCACGAAATACGGTAGAAATATTTGGTGTCGGGGGTTAATCCCGTGATCAGTATTTTGTGTTGATGGTCGTCACCGTATTCTTCGGTGTTGGCTGATCCTGCAGAATAGGTAGTGTCGGTACCCCAATCCAACTGGCAGGTACGGGTGCTGTCCATTTGCCATACGATCAGCATTTGCGTGTTATCGCCGGCAAACAGCAGATAGGGTTCTTTTTTAAAAACCGAGAATTCGGTAAAGCCCAGCCGCAGGTCGAAACTGATATCCGAACTGGTTTTTGAGCGCTGGTGAATTTCAACGGCGATGGTATTTTCGCCGGCATGCAAAACGGAAGCAGGAAATTCGTATGAATAAAACAGGTTTTCGCTGTCGCCGGCAACTGCCTGGGAGGCGTTGGTCGTGTAATTAATATCGCCGTCGGGCATATTGGCCCTGAATACTTCCGTACCGTTGATGTAAACCACGGCACCGTCGTCGCGGACCAATCCGGCTTTCAGTATGGGTTTTTCCTGTGGATCACTCACGTTAAATGTTTTCTGGAAATAATAAGTGATGTATTTATTCGACGAATCATCACCCCATTTCAGCACCGTAGCTTCGTCATTGTCTCCATAGCCAAGTTGTGCAGGCCCTTCGGCCCAGCTACTGTCATCAAAACCGGGTTGCTGCCAGGTTGTGCCCTGGTCAGAGCCGTCGTCGAGGTATTTCCAGACAGAACCTTCTTCGATGAGTTGGGCAAAAATGATTTGACCAAACAGGATAAGGCAAAAAGCGAGAATTGCTCGTTTCATATTATGAAAATTTATTTTATTCAAAAATATGGTAAATTATTCTGGGAAAAACCTGCTTATTATTTATGCGTTTGGTATTTGCTAAATTTGCTTAAAAAAAACAGACAGTTTATGCATCCAGAAGATTATCCCGAAGAACCCGTAGGCGATTTTATTCCGGGTATATACAATTATTGCGACCGGTGGTGCGAACGATGCATGTACACAGAAAAATGCCGGGTTTTTGCGTCCGAAAAGATTATGATGCGCAGAATGGAAAGAGAAAAAGAGCGGGAACGGTCGATGGAGGAGAACAAAGAGTTCTGGGACCAGGTTGGGAAGATCATGGATGAAGCAGAAGACCTCATCGATGATTCTGTCCTCCCGGAAGAAAAGACTCCATTCCCTTTGTTTGAACAGGAAGAAGATAAAGAGGAGCTGGAAGATGCCATGGCAGAGTATGAGGAGAAACGCCGGAGAGCAAAACAGCATCCGGTTAGCAAAGTGGCCGAGCAATACGGCGAAAATGCTTATCGGTGGTTTGAGGACAGGAAGCAAACGGTAAAGCAGCACTACGATCCGGAAACAAAATTCTTACGTGTAAGCTATCCCGGCATTACAGATAAAAAGTTGTTACAGAAGATTTCCAGTGCGGTGGAAGTGATCATGTGGTATCACTTTCAATTACCGATCAAGGTCAGAAGGGCTTTCACCAGCTTGTATGAAGAACAGGATGATCCTGAGTTGTATAAGGGGATCCAGAAAGACTCGGACGGCTCCGCCAGCGTAGCCCTGATGGGCATTGACAGGTCGCTGGGGGCATGGAATTACCTGTTGCATCATTTGAAACCCGAAAAGGAAAGCATCCACCCGATGATTAGGGCCCTGATGTGGCTGAAAGTAGAAGTGGAAAAAGAGTTTCCGGGAGCGTTAAATTTTCAGTGGCCGCCACCGGAGCGGAAATGATTATTTGAGAAAGTTGATTTATGACTATTGACTACTAATTATTTGGTTAAAATATCCCTCCATAAATCATACCTGTAATGGTCGCCATTACCACCACCAGACACACATAAACCAGCGTTTTTTGCGTGCCAATCACACTGCGAATGACGAGCATGTTGGGTAGCGACAACGAAGGCCCTGCCAGTAACAGAGCCAGCGCCGGGCCTTTTCCCATGCCGGCACCGAGCAACCCCTGCAGGATAGGTACTTCAGTTAACGTGGCAAAATACATAAACGCGCCAACAATGGAAGCGAAGAAATTGGCAAATAATGAGTTTCCGCCTACCAGCCCGCTGATCCATGTTTCGGGGATGATGCCGGCAATTTGCGTACCATCGTGGGTTGAACCAAGTAAAAAACCGGCAACAATGACTCCCAAAGCCAGCAGCGGCATGATCTGTTTGGTGAATCCCCAGCTCGAAAGTGTCCACTCTTTGTTCTCACCGCCGTCCAGCAAGGTCATCGTACTGACGGAGGCAATGCCAACGATCATTGGTATTATCGGATTATCTGTGAGCAGGGCACTGAGAGCTGTCAGCACGGCTCCGGCCAGCACCCACCACCAGGTTATTTTCAGGATACGGATGAGCGAATAAACCAACAGCAATCCGAAGAATGAAGTGATCTGCCATTTGCTGACCCATATCCAAAACAAGATTCCGCTGTCAGTGTCAGGTTTGCCCCAGTTGGCAAAAACAAGAATGAGTACCAGGGTAAAAAAGTGAAAAGCCGTTTGCCACAAAGGCCTCTTTTCTTCAGGCATTACAAAATTCATCTGTTCCTTTGCTTTTTCTTTCTCTTCCTTGCGGTAGATCAGAGACATGGTCAGGCCAATGATCACACTGAAAGTTACAGCTCCGATAACTCTTGCAACACCCATCTCAAAACCCAGTATGTTGGCCGTAAGGATAATAGCCAGGATGTTAATGGCTGGTCCTGAATACAAAAAGGCAATGGCAGGCCCCAGACCGGCGCCCCGCTGGTGAATGCTCGAAAACAAAGGTAAAATAGTACAGGAACAGACGGCGAGAATTGTTCCCGAAACAGCTGCCACGGTATAAGCTACCCATTTTTTAGCCTGTGCCCCGAAATATTTCAGTACCGAGCCCTGGCTGACAAAGACAGCAATAACTCCGGCAATGAAAAAAGCGGGTAACAGGCAGAGAATAACGTGCTCGCGTGCATACCACCGTGTTAAGTCTAATGTGGCTTCAACTGCCTCCTGAAACCGCAGATTCTCCAGCGGCATAAAATAAGCCAGCAGAAAAAAGAAAGTGATCCAGAATAATATTTTCAATTCATTTTTCCATTCCATAATCCTTTATTTTAGTTCGCTTATAGCGAACGGGTAGTTTATAAACTAAAAATAAATAATGAACACATAGTAAATGCCAACCGTGATAAACAGGACAGCAATAACCCTTCTGAACCAAAGCTCAAATATTTTCACTTTGTTGTAAAAAAGACCTACGCTTGACAATGTGTAAGCGATCAGCCAGGCAAAAAGAATGACCGGTAAACCTGTTGCGACGGCAAAAACAAAGGGCTGGACAAAGGCATTTCCGCTACTGATAGTCAAAGGAATCAACATGCCAAAATAAAGCACCCCACTGTATGGGCAGAATGCAAGGGCAAAAACCATCCCTAATAAAAATACATCCCAGTAATTGCTGATTCCCTTTTTACTCATCCTTTCGGTAAGTGATGATATTCCGGGAAATTTGATTTTTAATACATCCAGCATAAACAAGCCGATGATGATCAACAAAGGCCCGATGATCTTTTCTCCGTACTGTTGAAGAAATCCCGAGATCCTGAATTGGTCAGCACCATAAAAAAGTACAACGGCCAGTCCTGTGTACGAAACCGCACGCCCCAGTGTGTAAACAAGCCCGTTAAAAAATACTTTGTTTCGGTTCTCTATGTCTTTACTGATAAAGCCGATTGCCGTAATATTAGTTGCCAGCGGGCAGGGACTGATAGCTGTCATTAAACCCAGGATAAAAGCGGATAAAACCGGTAGCGAGTTGTTCTCCAGTAAGTCGGTTAAAAACTCCATAGGGTTTTAGAGTGTGTCGATAGTTCGGATGATCTTTTTTTTCAATTTGTCAGGATTTGAACGGGCATACATAAACGCATCTGTTGTCAGGTCTTTCTTTTCACCGTCTTTCACAAATAACAGCGTTTGTCCTGAAACATGAAGTTCGTCAGCAAGCTGTTCGTTGACACGCTCGTCAAGATTGAGCGCTTTAAAAGACAGCATTCCTTCTTTCATCCGTTCAGGATAAGTTTCCTTAAGTATTGTTCGGGTTACAGACTCCACTGTCCTGCATGTTGTACAGCGCGATGTAAAGTGAAAATAATACACCTCGATTTTGTCGGTGGGGTTAAGGGTTTCATTCTGTTCAACCTTAGCAGTCTGAGCCTGGATAGTAAACCCCGCTGCCGTTAACATAATTGTTATAACAAAGAAATAAACAGTCTTCATTTTATTCAGTTTTAATTGGTTAATAGTTTTCTCAGTTCATTTTTACTCGGAATCCGCCCACTCGATACCACTTTCTCGTTCACTACCAAAGCAGGGGTATGCATCACACCATACGCCATTATTTTCATAATATCTTCTTCTTTACTGATCGTTGCATCGATTCCTAACTCGTCAACAGTGTCGCGAGTGGCTTTTTCCAATGTTCTGCAATTAGGACACCCTGTTCCTAGAATTTTGATTTCCATAGCAATAATTATTTATGTTCGTTATTCGTAAAACTACGAACAAAGATAAACGAAAATTATCTCAATTTCCAAAGGAGTCACAAAAAATAGTTGCATTGCTTTTTAATTTTTCCGTACTTTTCGCTTAAAATGTTCCGTAATGAATAAATCGTGGATTATCCTTTTTTCATTTCTTGTTTCCTGTGTGCAACCTGGGGGACAAAATAGTAGTAAAGAAGACATTGGTCCCGCTTCAAAAAAATCTTACACATTTCTTTCAGGAGTTGTTCAAAAAGATATCTCTTGTAAAGTTGACTCAACATACAGTTATGCTTTGTACCTGCCTTCAACTTATGCCGATTCTAGTAAATTGAACTATAGTTTTCCAGTCATTTTCTTTTTCGATGCGCACAGAAGGGGAGTTCTTCCCGTTAAAAAGTATGCTCCGCTTGCCGAAAAGTTTGGGTTTATACTAGTCGGGTCCAACAACTCGATGAACGGACAAACGCAGGGTGAATCGGATCGGATTGTTTCAGTATTGTTCGATGAAGTGCGGCAACGCTACCGTGTAGATGATAAACGGCTGGTTGTTTCCGGATTTTCCGGAGGGGCCCGGGTTGCAGCGGGTATTGCATTGTTCCGCAAAGAGCCGGTGGCGGGTGTTATCGGATGTGCGGCCGGATTCCCGCCCATCAGCCTGGGATACAATACACAATTCAATTACCTGGCAATTGTTGGAAATAAAGACTTTAATTACCTTGAACTGAAAGAGCTGGACAGGACACTAAACCAGATGCCTATATCGCATTGTCTGTTAGTGTACGACGGCAAACACGACTGGCCGCTGAAACAAGTGATGCAGGAAGGCTTTCAATACATGCTTTTCGATGCCATGAGAAAAGATTTATTGCTGAAAGATAAAAAGCTGATCGAAGAATTTCAGAAGAGAAACGACAGTCTTCTGGTAACTGTTTCGGGAAATGTGGTACAGGAGGTTGCTGTTTACAGAAAGATGGTGAGCTTTCTGTATGACCTTATTCCTGTGGAAAGATATCGAAATAAGCTGGATAAACTGACACAGACAAAGACATACATAAAGTGGCAACAGGAAGAGGAGAGGCAGGAACTGTTCGAGCGAAATCAGCAACAAAAATATGCAGCAGCGATAGGATCAAAGAATTTAAGCTGGTGGTTACAGGAAATAGAAGATTTGTATAAAAAACCGGAGGATCCGGTAAGCCTGAGATTGCAGAATTACCTGAGCCTGGTTTCGTATATGTATGCCAGCGGAACACTGAAAAATAACCAGTTCAAGGAAGCGGAGAAATATTTAACGATTTACAAAAAGGTTGATCCAGATAATCCGGAAGTGTATTATTTAAAAGCAGTATTACTCACCAGAACCGGTAAGGCGGAATTGGCACTTGCTCAATTGCAGGTAGCTGCTGATAAGGGATTTAATGAGTACGAACGCATGCAAAACAGCAAAGACTTTAACGGTTTTCAGGATAATGAAGTTTTTGAGAGAATCCTTTTGCAAATCCGTGACAAAAGTGAGCAATAGCCATTCGTTTGGATTTGTAGCGAGGTAAAACTTCTAATGAAAAAACAGTTGAAATTGGATTACCGTTCTGTTTTGCCATTGCCCGGCGACCCCTTGAAAACCACTTTCGAGGCTGAGCATGATTTTGTATTTCCTGAATAAATAATTGTAACCGACAATATACCAGGGACTGTTTACAGGAAAGCTATCCTGGTTTGTATATTCGTCAAATACAAAATAGGCGTGGTTTTTTGGGTTGAATTTTACCGTGGTCAAAACATAATATCCGCTGGCCGTGGTGGTATCCAGAAGGGCATAAAGATATTCGGCCTGAATATCCACAACTTTACTGTTGAAAATACTATAAACATTAAACCGAAAATCACTGCCCGAATAACTGAGTGTGTCGGGTAAGATGCCATGAAAAACAATGTCTTCGGCTTTGCGGTACATTACCGAGTAACCAAACTTAAGCGAACTTTTCTTTATCGGAATGCGATAGGACAGGTTTTGTGTAAGCAAATATCCCGAGTTGTTGAAACGGTAGTCTTTGATGCCATAACCGTTGAACAGGCCAATGTTAAATTCCAGCTTCTTGTTCATTGCCCGTAGATTATATTGCAGGCCGATATCCCTTGCTCCTAACGTACCATCTGGGACGAGCAGTGTAATTGCCCTCGACCTTTCGCTACTTGGAATCAAATAGTCGGGTTGAAACCGTTGCAAGGCGTATTGCGGGATAAATTGCCCGAAACGGATACTCGAGTTTTTCCAGCTGTATTGTCCGTAAACATCTTGTAAAAAGAATCTCTCATTCTGAATGGACATAAAAATGGCCTGCACTTTAAACGACCAGTGTTTGGAAAAACCGGGAGGCGATTTGAACCAGAATTTCAAGCGGCGTACCGAAAAGTTGTTGTAGCTGTCAAAATCTGTGGCAAACCTGAGCTGTGTGTAAGCATGCCATTCAAGGCTTTTTAGAGCTGATGTTTCCTGTGCCTGAACGGAAGAAGCAACCAACAAAATAATCAGGAAAGCTATATTTTGCCACTTCGTTTTCATTGCATTTTGAATATGTCAGCCGAAACTGTGCTGTGGTTCAAAGAAATATTGTTTGCTGCTGAAGGCGATAGCATGGAAGTTTCATCCCCGCTATTGGCCGGAGGCCTGTTTTCTTTCTGCTTTGGCTGATAGGTCAGTGCTCCGTAAGTCATCTTGGCAGCAATCAGCAGCAGCACAATAGCGTAAATGATTTTTACCTGTTTCGATTTGGCTTTTTGGGTCATGTAGCGCCCTCCCAACTGCGACCCAATGATGACGGCGATAACTACGATTCCTGTTAACAACCAGTTCGTTTCACCGGAGACCATGTGCCCGAGATAACCTGAAAAGGATGAAAATGTTACTACGAAAGCGGTGGTTGCTGCGGCTTCTTTGGTTTTATAACCCATCATCATCAGAATAGGCGCGATGATGAACCCGCCACCAAGTCCAAGCATACCACCCGTAAATCCGGCAAATGCCCCGACAAAAAACCCGATCAGGCTTCTTTTTCCGAGGGGCATCATGTTTTCGGGTTCCGCTTTTTTGGCTGACCAGATCATCCGGACCGCAGCCGCAACCACCATAATGGCAAATAAAATCTTCAGCGTTTGAACAGGAACCTGGTCGCTGGTCATGGCACCGAGTGGGGCTGCAATCAATGCGGTTACGGCCATCACCATTCCCCCTTTCCAGTCCACCAGCTTTTTACGGGCAAAAGGGATGAGCACCAGCAAAGTATTCAGTCCGTTGAGCAGCAAGCCCAGGGGAATGGCCACTTTGACCATGTCGAAACCCGCCCAGTTCAATACCGGGACATAAACCATTCCGCCTCCCAGACCCAGCATGGCAAAAATGAAAGAGGCAACGGCAATAATAAAGAATACGATGGTGTATAACATGATTTCAATTTATTTGCAATGATTTATGTCCCGGAACCTGTGCCGTTGAACTTACTTATTTCACTTTCGGTAAAAACATTTCATCAGCATGAAAACCCGAACAGGGGATACAAACCTTTTTCCCATCTTTAATTCTCAGATATCTTTCGAATACATATTCACCGCAAACTTCGCATTTACCTTTGGCGAAACTGCCTTTTACCGGTTTGTATTCAAAATCGGGGAGCATGGTCACTTTGAACAGTTCTTCGTTAGTAGCGTTTAATACTTTGTCAATGATGTCGGCACGTACTTCTTCCGGAATTTCTGAAGGCTCTACGCCTTTTTTACGGTATTTGAAAAACTCATGGGGCGAAAGGCTGTCGGCAAATTCATTTTTCAAATAAATTCGCACCGCCCCTTTTTGAGGATGCCAAAAGGTGGCCGCCACTTTTCCATAATACAATTTCTCGATGAGGCCCTTTCCAAAAGTTGCGGCTGTTGAAGCCATAATACCGTCCTGCATACATCCCTGCGGATGGCCGATACCCATTTCCGAAAAAACATGCATGTCGTGGTTGAGCGATTTGCCCACATCCAGTTTTTCCTTGGCCAATTCACCCATGCGGTAACCGATGGGCATAAAAGGACATCTGTGGCCGTGAAACTCAAATGTCCAGTCAGGTAATTGAAACATAATTTTTTGTTTTAAATGATATTTATCGTCGTTCCTGTTTTGATATTATCATTAACAGGACAACGTGATTCAGTTTCTTCAAGCATTTTATATTTCCTTCATTTTTAATAAGAGAGTTTTAATATATTCGTATTTCGCAAAATTACGAACAATGCTTTCAAAACAAAACTTTATCT
>DRPN01000001.1 GCA_011374625.1 Bacteroidota bacterium | reverse complement strand
GTGCTATTTCTGGATTGTCACTTAAATCAATATTTCCTGGATGGACAGCATTATTTCCAACAACTCTGCAAATATCTAACGACTTTTGTATTAGAAGCGGTAATCCTTCTTGAACTAATTCTGCTATATCGTCATTGATATTTTTACCCTTTTTCCCTAGATGTCTCATCAACTTTTGAATACATAACCGTAAAAGTGCTGCGGCACCTCTAGGAGATTGATTGACTATTTCCCTTGCTTCTAAGTAATCTGTTTTACAATCATCTGGCATATCAGGATTTGGTAACTCAACAGTCCCGGATGAGGGAATAATAAGTTTATCATTGTGCCAGTAAGATAAGTTTTCACAATGTTCACAAAAGGCAACATTTATTTCAGTCTTGTATTGGGTGCGGAAAAGAACATAATAACACTGAGCCCAATGTTGCCTTGCATAAACATCACAGTTAGGACAGTGAAATTTAGAGTCATTGTATTTTGGGGGATAGTATTTCATACAGCATCCTTTTAAGCATAACATAAGATTAAGTGTACGAATGAAAAAAGCAAAAGTTGCTCTTCATGATTACCAGATCCATGTCGCTCGTGAATTGTAAACGGTTTATTATTCGTAAATTTAATCATATTTTCTCATTATTTTTCTTTTTTTATGTTGCTCGTTTCTGGGGATTGAGATCTGCAATCCGGATTTCATATTGTTTAATCGACATAATCTATTTTTTCAAATTCACTGAGAACAGCCACAGAATCCTGTTTAACTAATTCGGATTCCTTTTTTAATTTTTTTTCGAGAAGCAATCGTTTCTGAATTCTGTTATAATAAGCAATAGCCTCGTTGATATACCTGTTTCTCGGTTTTTTAATATGAGAAAGGATTTTTTCAGTTTCCCGAAAAATAGAATCGTCTATTTTAAGTGACACATTTTTCATAGTTTATTGTATATATCACAAAGGTATAAAAATAGTATATTCTCAAAAGAAAGTTGTGTTTTTTACTGCATGCGGTACAACTTGTTTTTTAAATAACAAATTTACTTTTATCCTTCCGGATACAGGGGTGGAAACGAACGTTTGTCTCTGTTACTGCTAAAAATAATTCATACATTCATTTTATCCAAAAGATCGGGGATGTTTTTATCATGATTAACCGATTAAACTCAAGAACACTTAATCCATCTTTGCGTTCCGCTATGACGGATTATACCGGTCAACCGGTTGATCAGTATCAATGAGCATATGTATTTTTTTAAACCTCTTTTCTTTTTCCCGTCCCCCGGGATTACGATCAACACCTTTCATTGTATCGTTAAACAAACGTATAGTGGTTGAATCTGTCAACAATACTTCCTTGAAGGTCAATCCAAACGTCAGGTTGGCAGACAAAATTTATTTCCCTGTTTTTATCCATGTTGTATTGTGTTTTTGTAAAACAAAAATACAACATGAAGGGGAAATCGTAAGGGAGCACCCTTCTTTTTTAGTCGGTCAATCGTGAAAATAAATGCAAAACAAGCGCCATAGGAAAGCAGACGATTTTAATCAGAGTATTTCATTTACAAAAAATTACCCCATCTTTGCAAAGAATTGTTCGAGGGAAAAATATGAAGGCAAATGTTCCCAAAAATGATAATGCTGCCCTGATCAGGAACCGTTACAGAAGTTTCCTCCGGTCTGTAAAAAAATATATGACGGAGGAGGAGCAGGCCGGGATCCGTAAAGCAATACGCCATTTGGTTTCACTGCCCGGCGGAGAGATGAGCTTTACCGGTGAGCCTTATCTGGTACATGCCATGAATGTGGCCCGCATTGTGATGGAGCAGATGAGTATGGGTATGGTTTCGGTGATCGGTGCGTTGTATCATGACATCAGCCGGATACGTAATATTCCACCTGAATATTTTGACAGGGAATTCGGGCCCCACGTGAAAGAGCTCATCAAAGGGCTGAATAAAATCTCCGGGCTTGATCCGCATCTTGTAACCGTTCAGTCTGAAAACTTCAGGCAGTTGATCCTGAACCTGGCAGGAGACATACGTGTGATATTGATCAGGCTGGCGGAGCAACTGGAGCTGATGAGGCATCTGGAGAAAGTGCCGCAAAAAGACCAGGTAAATATCGCAACCGGCGCTTATTATCTTTATGCTCCCCTGGCTCATCGTCTGGGTTTATATAATCTGAAATCAGAGCTGGAAGACCTGTCGATGAAATATCTCGAGCCTGAAGCTTATGAAGATATCCGGAAGAAGATTGCTCAGACTAAGGCTGCACGTAACCGTTTGATCCGCGATTTTATTGATCCGTTGAAAAAAAGGCTGGAAGCCCAGGGGTTACGGTTTACGATAAGGAGCAGGCTGAAATCAGTCCATTCTATCTGGGACAAGATGAAAAAGCAAAACGTCGGTTTTGACGAAGTGTATGATATCTTTGCCGTGAGGATTATTCTGGATAGCCAGGGTGAAAGAGAAAAAGAAGACTGCTGGAAGGTTTATTCCATTGTTACAGATCTCTATACCCCGAATCCCAAGAGATTGCGGGATTGGATATCTATTCCGAAATCGAATGGTTACGAATCATTGCATACGACAGTAGCAGGACCTTCCGGGAAATGGATAGAGGTGCAGATCCGAACGACCCGGATGGATGAGATTGCTGAAAAAGGATATGCAGCTCACTGGAAATACAAAGAGGGAGGTCGCGAACAGGCGATAGACGAGTGGCTGCGCAATGTACGTGAGATCCTGGAAAATTATGACCCGCGGTCGGAGGATATCGTGGACCAGATGAAGCTCAACCTTTATTCCAAAGAAATTTTTGTCTTTACGCCCAAAGGAGACGTGATGCGCTTGCCGGAGGGAGCTACTTTACTGGACTTTGCTTTTGCGATACATTCCGAAGTGGGCAGGCATTGTACGGGGGGGAAGATAGATAACCGGGTGGTACCTCTGCATCATACCCTGCAAACCGGCGACAGGGTTGAGGTGATTACTGTCAAAAGCCAGAAACCTGCCGCAGACTGGCTGGCTTTTGTGAGGACGTCCAAAGCCCGTTCGAAAATAAAGCAATCCCTGAATGAGGAGCAGATGAAAGCCGCCGCTCACGGCAGAGAAATGCTGATGCGCCGTCTTCGGAACTGGAAGATCCCTTTTTCGGATGAGACCGTGAAAAAATTATTACAGCATTATCGCACCAAACTGGCCCGGGATCTTTATGCCGGAATAGCCGATGAAGAAATCGATCTGTTGGAGATCAAGGAAATATTAACAGCCCCGCAAAAGAAGGAATCAGAGGAACCAAAGTCATTGGGTGACAGGAAAACCCTCCCATCGGAGGTGCGGCAGAAAAACGAAGACTTTCTGCTTGTCGATGGCAATATGAAGAATGTCGACTATACCCTGGCCAGGTGTTGTAACCCTATCTTCGGGGATCCTGTTTTCGGTTTTGTTACCATCAGTGAAGGGATAAAGATACACCGGCAGGACTGTCCCAATGCCAAATGGATGAAGGAAAAGTATCCATATCGCATTATCCCTGTCCGCTGGACCACCGTGAAAGACAAACCTTCTTTTGAAGCGTTGATCCGTGTGACGGGAACAGATGAAATAGGCATTGTAAACCGTATTACGGAACTATTGTCAAATGAACTTGACGTGAATATCAGGTCTATTTCATTTTCAGAAAAAAAAGGCGGTTTTGAGGGACGGATCAAAGTTGTCGTGGCCAATGCGGATCATCTTGAAGTTATCCTGCACAGGCTGATGAGAGTGAAAGGGATTACGAAAGCGAGCCGGTATGGGGAAGGATAATGAAAAGACGATTGGTGATTTACATGACATACCTCCTGTTTATCCTTCGTCAATTAAGCAATGGAATTTTTCTATTGCTCAATCCGGGTTCATCGTTTTACAGAATGTGTGCCGGATATTTGATATCCACCAGAAACAGTCCGTGAGCCGGGACGGAACGGCCTGCTACGCTGCGATCCCTGGTTTCGATAATCTGCCTGAACTTTTCCAGGTCCGTTTTTTGTTGTCCGACATCCAGCAAGGTGCCCACAATGGCTCTTACCATATTCCGTAAAAATCGGTCGGCTTTTATGGAAAAGGTATATCGGTGATTTTCCTGAGTCCAGCGGGCATCCATGATGTTGCAATGAAAAGTCTTTACATCGGTATTCACTTTGCTGAAACTGGCGAAATCCCGGTAATGTTTTATGATGCGGCAGGCCCGGTTCATCAACGTTACATCCAGGTTGTTTTGATAGAAATAGGCAAGTTCAAGGTTGAAAGGATCTTTTTGTGTGGTAATGACATATTCATAGGTTCGGGAAAGGGCATCATAACGGGCATGTGCCGTGTGAGGTACCGGCGTTATGGCGTGAACGGCAATATCGTCAGGCAGAAGACCATTCAGTTGATAAATGAACCTGTCATTCCGTGCCAGTTCTTCCCGGACCGAATCAAAATGCGCCACATAGAAGCGGGCATGGACCCCTGCATCAGTTCTCCCTGCACCGACCGTTTCGATATCTTCCTTGAGAAGGGTGGAGAGGGCATTGTTCAGTTCTTCCTGTACTGTCTTTGCATTGGGTTGTAACTGCCAGCCATGATAGCGGTTGCCCTTGAAAGCCAATTGGATGAAATACCTGTTTTTGATTTTGTTGATATCCATACGCCATATTTATAACACAAAATTAACCAAAATTAATATCTGTCAGCTTAACAGGGTTTAACATTTTTTAACAGGATGTTAATAAAATATTCTACAAATTTGCAGTGTGCTTGAACTTGAAGAATTATATTATTAAATGCTGATTTACTATTTTTTTCTTTCCTTGGGGAGGGATAGGATTGAATACGAAAAAATGAATTAATACAATAAACTGACAAAAAACAAGATACAGGTATGAATGAGCAAACGGATATTCGTGAACTGAATGAGCGCATCCGTAAGGAGAGCGCATTTATTGACTTGATAAATATTGAGATGCAGAAGGTCATCATAGGCCAGCGTCATCTGGTGGACAGCCTTCTCATAGGATTGCTGTCGGGAGGACATATACTGTTGGAAGGTCTTCCGGGGCTGGCGAAGACATTGGCCATACGTACCCTGGCCGATACGGTGGATGCCGGTTTTAACAGGATCCAGTTTACGCCAGACCTGTTGCCTGCCGACCTGATCGGAACGATGGTATATAGTCCGAAAAATGAGGTTTTTAACGTAAAAAAAGGACCTATCTTTACTAATTTTGTCTTGGCTGACGAGATCAACCGTTCCCCGGCCAAGGTGCAGAGTGCCCTCCTGGAAGCCATGCAGGAACGCCAGGTAACCATTGGTCAGGAGACGTACAAACTTGATGAGCCCTTCCTGGTGCTGGCTACCCAGAACCCCATAGAACAGGAAGGTACTTATCCGTTGCCGGAAGCGCAGGTAGACCGTTTTATGTTAAAAGTGCTCATTGACTATCCCGACCAGGAAGAGGAGCGGCTGATCATACGGGAGAATCTCCGGAAATCTTTCCCCAACGCCTTGCCCGTGATCCGTACCGATGATATATTGAGGGCACGGGATGTGGTGAAGGATGTGTATATGGATGAAAAGATTGAGAAGTATATTCTGGATATTGTTTTTGCCACCCGTTATCCGGAACGTTTTAACCTCGAGCGTTTCAAGCCGATGATCAGTTACGGCGGTTCACCCAGGGCCAGTATTAACCTGGCGATAGCAGCCAAAGCATATGCCTTTATCAAAAGAAGAGGCTATGTGATCCCGGAAGATATCAGAGCCGTATGCTATGATGTTATGCGTCACCGGATTGGACTTACCTATGAGGCAGAGGCAGAAAATATTACAGCCGAAGATATTCTGACGGCCATTCTCGATACGATTGAAGTGCCGTAATGGTTTGATTTTTGTTCATTACATAGGGTAACAGAAATGTTATGCATAAATTGCTCCTTTCCGGATTTTTTCTTTTGTTGGTCCTTCCCGGTCCGGCACAGAATTTTATTGGCCGGAAAGCAGAAGAGATCAGGAAGTATATGACGACGGAACAAAACAATTTCTCGTTGGATGAAACCACGGTCAATAAAGTGTATAAATATCTGAAATATGTAGATGAGATGGAAACGAGGACAGCTTTGTATTTCCTGTCCGATGATGATGTGTGCACATGGTACAAGGTAGTGTACGACAACGATCTGTTGCCGTCGGTAATCGCCGGTCTGGATTCAACATGCCGGAAAGTGTCGGATACCCTGTGGCTGGAAAAATCGGGGGAAAACACCTGTCAAAAGATTCTGAAAAGACAGGATTGGTTTTTCACCGTGATCACTAAACCTGTTGAACAGGATACAGTAAAACAGTAGCAAAAAAAGAGGATATGGAACCGGCTGAATTGCTAAAGAGGGTCAGAAAAATTGAGATCAAGACACGGAGTCTTTCCAAACATATTTTTGCAGGGGAATACCACAGCGCTTTCAAGGGACGCGGGATTTCTTTCAGCGAGGTAAGGGAATACCACTATGGAGACGATATAAGGTCGGTTGACTGGAATGTGACGGCACGTTTCAATCATCCATATGTGAAAGTATTTGAGGAAGAACGTGAACTGACTGTGATGTTGCTCGTAGATGTAAGTGGTTCTCAAGAGTTCGGAACACGCAGCATGCTGAAAAAAAATCTGATTACCGAGGTGGCTGCCATACTGGCTTTCTCTGCCATACAAAATAATGATAAGGTCGGGGTGATTTTCTTCAGCGATAAGGTAGAAAAGTTTATTCCTCCCAAGAAAAACAGAAAACATATTTTGCATATAATACGTGAATTGATAGAGTTGAAACCGGAGAGCAGGAAGACTGATTTTGACGAGCCGCTGCGGTACCTGACCAATGCGATTAAGAAACGTTCCATAGCTTTTCTTATCAGTGATTTTATGGGACCTGCCTTTACCAACAGTTTAAGGATTGCCTCCAACAAACACGATGTAGTGGCCTTGAAAGTTTATGATAAGACGGAGAAAGAATTGCCCGATGTCGGGTTGATGCGCCTGAAAGATGCAGAAACGGGAGAAGAAAGGTGGGTGGATACTTCTACAAGGACAGTACGTGAGGCTTACCATACATGGCGGGAGAAACAGGAGAAAAAACTGGAAAATACCTTCCGGCAGTGCGGCGTGGATTTTACGGAACTGGCAACCGATGAAGATTATATCCGGCCTCTGGTGCAATTGTTTAAGCGAAGATAAAAGAATTTGAGATGACGGAGATAAAGAAATACGGAAAACGTTTTGTATATATGCGGCAGAGAATCATTACCGGAATATTTTTTATTATGTTCTGCTTTTCCGGTGTTACAGGTAGGGCTCAGCAGATTGATGTGGAAGCTTCATTTAGCAGGGATACCGTGCTGATAGGGGATCAGTTGGATTTTACCCTGCGGGTGGTTCAGCCGGATTCGTTGAAACTGAATATACCGGTATTTACGGATTCAATAACCCGGGGGGTGGAAATAATCCCGCCTTTATATATGGATACGGTAAGAAAAAAAAATCATGTGCTGGAGATCATCCATCGTTACCGGGTAATTGTTTTTGATACTGGCGGAGTAGTAATTATGGATCCTG
The DNA here is from genome assembly GCA_011374625.1 of Bacteroidota bacterium. GTDB lineage: Bacteria > Bacteroidota > Bacteroidia > Bacteroidales > VadinHA17 > DRPN01. The sequence goes on along the minus strand of DRPN01000001.1, from coordinate 3,264 downwards.
TAGAGGTCAGTTATACGTATCATGGCATGAAGGCTACACTGGCGTCCGGACCTGTTAAACTCGTGGTTAAACACATTCCGTTAGATCTTTCCAAAGGACCCAGGGATATCAAAAAACCGGTTAAGATTCCTTTTATCGTGTATGCATTTTATTTCTTTTTCTGGTTTCTGATTCTTCAACTGGTTGCACTAGGCATATATTTTCTGGTATGGCAGGTACGAAAGAAGAATCGAAAAAGCCGGTTACCGGAAATTATGCGGAAGCCTGCTGAACCACCGCATATATTTGCCCTCCGGGAACTAAATAATCTGAAAGATGCCAGATTGTGGCAGCAAGGTCGGGTAAAGGAATATTATACACGATTGACGGATATACTACGGAATTATTTGGAATATCGTTATGACATAAAAGCCTTGGAACAGACCACCGGAGAAACACTGCAATCGCTTACGGCTGCCGGGTTTAATGACAACCGTTTATTTGGTATTCTGAAAGAAGTACTGGAGACAGGAGATCTGGTGAAGTTTGCGAAATTTCAGCCACAACCCGACGTGAATGAATCTATGATGCTGAATGCTTTTGTATTTGTGAATGAAACCAGGGAGTCGTGGAAAAAAGAGTCGGAAAACAGCGAAAAAAAGGAAAGTATGGAGGCAGAACGTAATGAAAGCGATAAAGAAGGAGCACCGGTTGCAATAAAAGAGGTGCTGGAAAAACAGGAGGGAAAGGAGGAAAACGGCCATGCGTGATCTCCATTTTGCAAATCCGGAGTGGTTTTATGGGCTGTTGGTTTTGATTCCCATGATTGCCTGGTATGTATGGCGACAGATCAGGCGAACAAGCTCACTGCAGGTTTCCGGTTTACAACCCTTTGAGAAAGTAGGTACGCCGGTAAGGGCTTGGTTACGGCATATCCTTTTTGCCCTGCGTGTGCTGGCTATAGCCCTTCTCTTTATAGTTATGGCGCGTCCGCAATCGGTTAATCGCTGGCAAAAAGTGAACACAGAAGGGATAGATATTGTCATAGACCTGGACATATCCAGCAGTATGCTTGCGCAGGACTTTAAGCCAAACCGGCTGGAAGCTGCCAAGAATGTGGCTATTCAGTTTATTTCAGGCCGGCCGGATGACCGGATCGGCCTGGTGGTGTTTAGCGGAGAGAGCTTTACACAGTGTCCGCTCACAACCGATCATGCCGTATTGATCAATCTTTTTCAGCAGGTACAAAGCGGAATGATAGAAGATGGTACCGCTATCGGTGACGGCCTGGCTACCTCCATCAACAGGTTGAAAGACAGCGAGGCCAAAAGCAAGGTGGTAATCCTGTTGACGGATGGGATGAACAACCGCGGGGAAATAGCACCTCTCACAGCGGCAAAAATTGCCAATACCTTCGGAATACGTGTTTACACCATCGGGGTGGGAACCATTGGTACAGCTCCCTATCCTGTCCAGACCCCTTATGGGGGTACCCGGTATCAACAAATGAAGGTGCAGATAGACGAGAACATGCTTAAACAGATTGCTTCCATGACAGGAGGAAAATACTTCCGGGCTACGGATAATAAAAAACTGGAAGAGATTTATAATGCCATAGATAAGCTGGAGAAGTCAAAAATTGATGTAAAACAGTTTAGTCGTAAAGAAGAAGAATATTTGAAGTTTGCTCTGTGGGCAGCAGTTTTATTACTGGCAGAGTGGTTTTTAAGAAAAACGGTTTTCAGGACAATGCCTTAAAGTGAAGAGAAAATGTTTCGATTTGCCAATATAGTGTATTTATATGCCTTGCTGATGATCCCGGTGTTTTGGCTGCTTTATTGGATAGCTGCCGGTACCTGGAGGAAGAATGTGCGTAAGCTGGGAGAGCCTGGCCTTCTGGAAGGATTGATGCCTGATGTTTCCTGGAGCCGGGCAAGGTGGAAACTTGTGTTGTTTAGTCTGGGTTGGATGTTTCTGGTTTTGGGACTGGCACGGCCGCAGTTGGGAGCCAAACTGGAAACAGTGAAAAAGAAAGGCGTAGAGATCATTGTTGCACTGGATGTATCCAATTCCATGCTGGCCGAAGACATACAACCCAACCGGCTGGAGCGGGCTAAATGGGCAATTTCGAAAATGGTAGACCGGATGGAAAATGACCGGGTGGGATTGATCGTTTTTGCCGGGGATGCCTATGTGCAAATCCCTGTTACATCCGATTATCTGGCCGTAAAGATGTTCCTGCCGACCATCGGACCTGCCGTGGTGCCTAAACAGGGGACGGCCATTGCTTCGGCCATTGAACTGGCAATGAACTCTTTTACGCCCGGAAACAGCAGAAGCAAAGCACTGATTATTATCACCGATGGAGAGAATCATGAAGCGGATCCTGTGGCAGCGGCCGAAAAAGCTCATGAAAAAGGAATTGCCATCCATACCATCGGCATAGGAAAACCGGAAGGAGTCCCCATCCCCATTACAATCAACGGCCAAAAGGCTTTTCTGAAAGATCAGAACGGACATACTGTCATTACCCGCCTGGATGAATCCCTGCTGCAGAAAATTGCAGTGGCAGGAGGTGGTGTTTATGTCAGAGCGTCCAATGCCTCTTTGGGGTTGAAAAAGATTTATGATAAGATCAAGGGAATGGATCAGAAAGAAATGGAAACAAAAACCTATTCTGATTACAACGATATTTTTCAATACGCCATTGGGCTGGCATTATTGTTTTTCCTGCTCGAATGGATGATCCTGGAAAGAAAAAGCAGGTTCTGGGCACGAATTAGATTATTTCAAACAAAGGAGGAAAAAATATGAAAAAAATAACAGTATGGATTCTGGCTGTCTTTCTTTGGGTCACACCGGGATGGACCCAATGGAAAGCCATGAAATATATTCATGAAGGGAATAAGGCTTATGAACAAAAGAAATATGCCAACGCTGAAGTGGAATATAGCAAAGCGCAAAAAATTGCAAAAAACCCTGTGATACCGGACTATAATCTCGGGGCCTCTCTTTACAAGCAAAAGAAATATGACAAAGCAGCAAACCAATTTCTTTCGGTGGCAAAAAGTAGTAAAGGGAATAAAGAAAAAGCAGATGCCTTGTACAATCTGGGGAATACTTTGTTACAGTCCGATAAACTGGATGAAAGTATTAAAACCTATAAAATGGCTCTGAAGTATAACCCTGATGATATGGATGCCAAGTATAACCTTATGTATGCCATGAAATTAAAAAAACAACAAAATCAAAAAAACAAGAACCAAAATCAAAAGAATAAAGACC